>NZ_JAFLWG010000049.1:0-52960 GCF_017316315.1 Enterococcus sp. DIV1298c
TGTGCAAAGCGTCAAATCCAAGTGTATCAACCGTCTTTATCCATTTTTCAACCGTATAGTGGGATGGAATACTATACCGAGTCGCCAATGTTTTATAACCGCCTTCGCCTCTGTGATACGCTTCAACTACCTGTTTTTTAAATGCATAATCGTATTTAGTCACTAAAATACACCCTAAGTTAGATCTTGTGGTCTAACTTAGGGGGCGCACTTCATATCTCTTGTTTTCCTTGATTCAGTATTTGCTCTTCTTTAATGAAATCATTGACTAGAACTGTAATCTGAGGCCATTGATTAAAACGCTCATAAAATAATTTCTCAGCTACCAAATTATCTGAGGTACGTTGACTAGCGATTAATAAGTGAATTCCTATAACTTCATCTTTTGATAAGTTAATACCATATTCTTTCTTTATAAGTGGTATTAGAGACTCTAGCAATACGAAATCCCTTTTATGATCAAATATCATCTGCCTAACGATTTGAGGCAATTCTATAAATTGTTTTTGAGAGCTTCTTATCATAGAAATGAATAAGTAATAATAAAATGATTGCGCCATAGCTCCCGTATCAATCTCATAATTCCCTAAATCATTTGATAGATGTGATAATACTATCTCATGCAAGCCTTCCGGAGGATATACAGTGTAGGGAGTTTGTTCGCCCTCATAAAAAAAATCATAAAAAAACTTTCTTATATTTACTTCTTTTCCAGTCAGGTTTACTGGATTCTGTGTTAATCTTATTCCATAATCTGTGAAAATAGGCTCTACTTGAAGAAAAAAGCGTTGTATCTGGCTCTCTGAATAATGATAGTAATCAGCTAAATTAGCTAAATTTTCTAAGTCTCCCCAAAATATATTACCTATTACTTCAAACCATAACTCTTCTTCCAAAAGAAGTGTTTTCTTTTCTCTATACAATACACGATCTATTTCTTTAAAAATATATCCAGTATTTTTAGGAATGAATTCAGCAATATTAAAAAAATATTTTTTTAGCTTAGCAATATCTTTTATAATAGTTCGATTAGATGTATCTACACGCTCAGCTAAACCAGCGATTGTAAATTTTTTTTCTTGTTCAATTACCGATAAAATACGCATCCATCGTCGAGTAACCGTATTTGTAATGAATTTTATTTGAAGATCTCGCAAATCTATCCCTCCAGATAGCTTATTCTCTCTTCATACTACCATAAATTTTTTCTGCTTATATATTTCAGCTCTCCTTTTCAAGAATAATATACTTTTCTTCGATTAATATTTTAGATACCCATTGATATACAGAGTATACTTTTTTATCTAGTATGTTTATTTTCAACTGTTCTCAACTGAGTTAATTACTGGAAGAGCTATTAAATGAGGAATATAAACAGATCAAAAAACTGTTAAGTTTCTGACCCTTCAAATGGATTGTTCTAAAATACAATGACTACTATTTTTAGCCTAACATAGATTTTGTTACAAGTTTCTGTAAACGATATTGAATAATCCCCATAGAAATTTGATCAAAAAAAGAGTATCTAGAAACAATGTTTTCTGTACACTTTTTCTCAAAAAATTAACCTTGGATATTTTATGATTCGATAAATGATTTTGCCCAACCTACATGGCCACTAATAATATTATATATATTTCATCAAAAAGATTGGGCAATAGGGTATACCCTGTTGGCTCAACAATGTTGTTTATATAGCTATGTTGATAACGAAATTTTGATATACAAATACTCTGCCATGCTTGAAATTCTTTAAATGTTGAAAAAAATAAACACAAATTTCCTACATCCCTTTTTTCACCTTATTCTTCCCAGGGCAATTAAATAATAGTTGAAAAAATAATAAATAAAAACAAAAGTAAAATTCCAACAAGTGGTTCAATCCAAATTTTTTCTGAATTAATAAATACATTCTTTTTATTTTTAACTAGTCCTCCACCATATTCTTTTGGAAGGGTTAGTTCAAAGAGAAACCCAAATAATAATGGTATCAAGACTGTATACTTAGGTCCTCTTATCAGTAAGTAGACAGCTGAGCAACTAAGGAAGAACTGTATTACTTTGACTATTCTGATAGAACGAATCGTTTTTAATTTCAAGATACTGTCCCCTTTCTTTTATACAAGATCCATAAATTTGTCTTTCCTACTTTCCACTTAAATATATCACGTTATTTTTAAATAATCACAACTCTCTAATAAAGTGTCGTTTTAGACTAAAAACCGCTAAAAATTTTAGAATCTGGACGATAGGATTATATAAAAACTATATAAACCAATACTTTTAAGTGCTTTGGATTTAACAAAACAACAAAAAAACACAGCGATAACCATTCAGTTATCCACTGTGTTTTATCTAACTATTTTACTAAATTCTAAATTCCCTCTTCATAAAAACGTCCGAGGATTTGGACATTCTCCGCAATGCTGACAAATGCTTGTGGATCGGATGATTTCATTGCTTCACGTAATAAAGGAAGCTCATAGCGAGTAACGATCGTCATTAGGACCGTTTGTTTATCGTGTTTATATGCGCCTTCTGCTTCATTGATGATCGTGATGCCACGACGCATACATTTTTGGATTGCTTCTATCACTGCTTCGGGATGTTTTGTCACGATCATGACTTGCATCTTTTTTTGTTTTGTATAGACGACATCGGTTACCTTGCCGCTTACAAAAATCGACAATGCACTATAAAACATATACTGCCAACCGAAGAGCAAGCCCGCAACGAAAACAATCAACGCATTGAAATAAATGGAAATCGAACCGACTGATCGACCGGTTTTTTTGCGAATCGTGATACTCACAATATCTAATCCGCCAGAAGACAAGCCGTTTTTCAACGCTAAGCCAATCCCAACGCCCGTGACTGCACCACCGAATATTGCACAAATGATTGGATCGGTCGAAAGAATCGTTTGTGGCATGATATGAATACTAAGCGATGTTAAGGTCACAGTTATAAATGTAAAAATCGTGAATTTTTTTCCAAGTTTGAACCAAGCTAAAAAAAACAATGGAATGTTTAACAAATACAGTGTAGTTGAAACAGGGATCTCAAAACCAATCACTGATTTTGACAGCGTCGTTAAGATTTGCGCAAGACCTGTTATCCCACTTGAATAGATATTTCCTGGTTGATAAAAAAAATTCAATGCGACTGAAGCAATCAGCGCATAGACGATCGACACCGAAAGTTTGGTCGTATAGTCATGATACGCCCAATTTTCGAAAGTTTTTTTCATGAGAAAAGCCTCGCTTTATCTGGTATGCCCTTATTATAAGATCTTTTAAGATTTAATCAAGAGACATCTTTGAAAAAAAGATTGTAATTTCCAAAATAATAGAAAAAAGGTTGTGTCAGCGTCACACGCACGAATAAATCGCGACTTACCTGTGACACTTTCACAACCTCTAAATTTCTAAAAAAGGAATTTAACTTTACTGCTTGTTACTCAACTTCTGTAACATCGATATTCAATTCAAATAATTGAAGATCAGAAACAGTGCTTGGTGCATCACTCATCACATCGGCTGCTTTACCATTTTTAGGGAAGGCAATCACTTCACGAATATTATCTTCACCTGCAAGTAACATCACAAAGCGATCAAGTCCTAAAGCAATTCCTCCGTGTGGTGGGAAGCCATAGTCTAACGCACTTAACAAGAACCCGAATTGTTCTTCCATTTCTGCTTCAGAGAATCCTAGTGTTTTCAATACTTTTTCTTGTAATTCTCTCGTATGGATACGTAATGATCCTCCGCCTAACTCATAGCCATTCAAGACGATGTCATATGCCTCTGCATAGACTTTAGCTGGATCAGTTGCCAATAATTCAACATCTGATGCTTTTGGCATCGTAAATGGATGGTGAGCGGAAACATAGCGGCCTTCTTCAGCTGAATATTCAAATTGTGGCCATTCTGTCACCCATAAGAAATTGAATTTTGACTCGTCGATCAAGCCTAATTCTTTTCCTAAGCGGGAACGGATCGCGCCAAGCGTTGCGGCAACGACTTCTTCTTTATCCGCACCAAATAATAAAATATCGCCGACTTCAGCGTTGGTTGCTTCAATCAGTGCTTCAGATGCTTCGCCCATGAATTTCGCGATTGGACCTTTCAAGCCATCTTCTTCCACTTTTAACCATGCTAAGCCTTTTGCACCGAACTGAGTGGCATATTGGCCAAGATTGTCTAGGTCTTTACGAGAATACTTGCTTGCTGCATTTTTCGCATTCAATGCTTTGACCACTCCGCCATTTTCAAGTGCCATTTGGAAGACTTTAAACTCAACGTCTTTCACAACAGTACTCAAGTCGATCAATTCCATGTCAAAACGTGTATCAGGTTTGTCACTTCCATAGCGACTCATTGCTTCATCATACGTCATGCGTGGGAATGGCAAAGTGACTTCGATACCACGTACGTCTTTCATCACTTTAGCAATCAAACCTTCTGTATACGTTTGGATTTCTTCAGCGGTCAAGAACGTTGTTTCGATATCGACTTGCGTAAATTCTGGTTGACGATCGCCACGTAAATCTTCATCGCGGAAGCAACGAACGATTTGATAGTAACGATCAAATCCAGCGTTCATCAATAATTGTTTGAATAGTTGTGGTGATTGTGGCAATGCGTAGAAATGCCCTGCATGGATACGTGAAGGAACTAAGTAATCTCTTGCTCCTTCAGGTGTTGATTTACCTAGATATGGTGTTTCAATATCCAAGAAATCATGGTCATCCAAATAGTGACGGATCGCTTTTGTTGTATCGTTACGCAATTTGATGTTTTTCGTCATTTTTGGACGACGTAAGTCAAGATAGCGATATTTCAAGCGAATCTCATCATTGATCGTTTGTTCATCTTCAATCAAGAAAGGCGGTGTTTTAGCTTGGTTCAAGATAATGATCTCATCCGCAATGATCTCAAACTCACCAGTTGCCATTTTAGGATTGATTGCTAGTTCATCACGATTTTTGACTGTTCCAGTTACTTCAATGACGTATTCACTACGGCATTTATCGGCGATTTCCCATGCTTCTTTATTGATTTCTGGATTAAAGACGATTTGAACGATTCCTTCACGGTCACGTAGATCGATAAAGATCACGCCACCTAAGTCACGTCTTTTTTGTACCCAGCCTTTTAATGTAACTGTTTGTCCTAACTGCTTTTCTGAAACAAGTCCACAGTATACTGTTCGTTGTGCCATCATTTTTCCTCCTGTTCAGTCGATAACGTCATTTCATCATAAACTTTGTCAAAGTGGTTATAGATTTCTTCTAATGCATAACTTTTCTCTGTACGATTAGCCATTGATTTGACGTTGATTGTTTGATTTGCTAATTCATCGGCGCCGATCACTAAGACCAACTTCGCATCGGCTTTATCTGCTGTCTTAAATTGGGCTTTCGCTTTACGTCCCATGAAATCACGATCGGCAGAAAAACCAAAATCACGGATTGCTTGAACGATTTTCAATGCTTCGATATTTGTTTCTTCACCTAATGCGACAACATAAGCATCTAATGAATTCAGTACAGGGACAGCGACTTCCTCTGCTTCCATCGTTAATAAAATGCGTTCGATCCCCATCGCAAAACCAAATCCAGGTGTCGCTGGTCCGCCTAGTTCTTCAACTAAGTTATCGTAACGTCCTCCCGCACAAATTGTTGCTTGTGCGCCCATTTTAGGTGCGTCACTCATTACTTCAAAAATCGTATGCGTATAATAATCCAATCCACGAACCATGTTGCTGTCGATTTCGTAAGGCACATCTAACGCATCCAACATGGCAATCACTGTTTCAAAATGCGCTTTGGCTTTTTCACTTAAATAATCTAAGATCGATGGCGCTTCTACGACAAATTTTTGATCACGTTTATCTTTGCTGTCTAATACACGCAAAGGATTTTCGTGTAAGCGGCGTTGTGAATCTTCACTTAATTCAGCTTCGAATGGGACAAGATAATCGATCAACGCTTGGCGATAGGCTTGACGTGTTTCTTGATCCCCTAAAGAGTTGATCACTAAGCGGATTTGACTGATCCCAAGTTGTTTGAAGAAGTCTAACGCCATCACCATGCTTTCAACATCTGTCGCAGGATTTTCAGAGCCAAATGCTTCTACACCGATTTGGTGGAATTGACGTAAGCGGCCTTTTTGGGGACGCTCATAACGAAACATTGGTCCCATGTAAAATGTTTTGTAAGGTTTAGTATATTCTGGCCCAAATAATTTGTTTTCAACAAACGAACGAACGATTGGCGCAGTTCCTTCTGGTCGTAACGTCACATGACGCTCGCCCTTATCGTAAAAATCATACATTTCTTTTGAAACGATGTCCGTCGTATCGCCTACACTGCGAGCGATCACTTCGTAATGTTCAAAAATCGGCGTGCGGATCTCATTATATTGATAATCTTTGAATAATAAACGGGCAGTTTCTTCAACAAATTGCCATTTTTCGGATTCTCCAGGTAAAATATCATTTGTTCCTTTTGGTCTTTGGAAGTTCATCTTTTTCTCTCCTTTTCTTCACACTATGTAGTCAATGCAAACAAAAAACACCCTTGTTCGCCATGAACAAGGGTGAATGATTATTTCATACACGGTACCACCTATATTTGAAAGATTGCTCTTTCCTCTCACGATTAACGCTCGTCTACGGGACGGCTTTGCACGCGTCCATCTCCAGAGTGTCTTTCAGAAACTACTTGTTTTAGATCGCTCTCAGCCACGACGATCCTCTCTTATAAAGCCTTTAGTTACTTACTCGCTCTTTCATCGATATTTAAATATTAATTATAACCTACTAAAAACACAGCTTAAAGTCAAGTATATTCTTGCTGATTTCTTTTTCAAAGTCTTTTTGATTCAGCTTTTGTTCTTTTTGATTTAGACTAAATAAAAAAGGAGGTAGAAAAATGTCAGAAGTAAAAATTGGTCATTCTCAAGTATATGCCGAAGCAATCGGCTTAGGTGCAAATGCAGTTGGAGGGCATAATCTTTTTTCTGGATTAGCGGATGAAACCGGAAAAGAAGTTGTCAGAGCCGCCTTAGATAATGGCTTGAACCTCATCGATACTGCTTATATTTATGGCGAAGGTCGTTCGGAACAATTGATCGGAGAAGTCTTGCAAGAACCAGCTTATGATCGTTCCCGCATAATCATTGCCACCAAAGCGGCACATTTGCCAGATCAACCGAAAAAATTTGATAATTCTCCTGAATTTTTGAAAAAATCAGTTGATGAAGCTTTAGAACGTTTGCAGACAGATTACATCGATATTTTTTATATCCATTTTCCAGATGAAGAGACGCCTAAAAACGAGGCAGTTGCCGCTTTGCACGAACTGAAAGAGGCCGGGAAAATCCGTGCAATCGGTGTATCGAATTTCACTTTAGAACAGTTGAAAGAAGGCAATCAAGAGGGCTATATCGATATCGTACAGGATCAATTCAGTTTGATCCATCGCACAGCGGAAAAAGAATTATTCCCCTATCTTGAAGCCAATGCGATTGGTTTTGTTCCTTATTTCCCACTTGCCTCAGGTTTATTGACAGGAAAGTATGATTTAGAAAGTCCGAAACATTTTTCTGCTGATGATCCTAGAAAAAACAAACCAAACTTTCAAGGTGAGCGCTATGAACGTATCATTGCAGCGGTCGACCAACTTAAACCAATTGCTGAAAAGTATCAAGCAACAACTGCTCAATTAGTCTTAGCATGGTACATCGCGCACCCACGTATCTCATTTGTCATTCCTGGTGCCAAGAAACCAGAACAAGTCGCAGATAATGCCAAAGCTTTGGATATTCATTTATCTTTAGAAGATGCCCAAACAATCGATCAGTTATTCCGAGAGTTTGAATAGTACCCAAAAACAACCATCGCAAGAAAATGCGGTGGTTGTTTTTTTATTATGTACAAGATGTTTCAGCATAATCCTAGCTCTTTTTTCATTTCGTCATGCGAGACACTTTCATCAAATTTCTGATGCTCCTTCATCGCTTCATTATAGATCGCCAAGTCCATTTGTTTTTCTAGCGTACCTAATATCATCGTGCTGGCTAATTCCGATATTGTCAGTCCTTTCAAATCAGCCATTGCCAACATCCATGCTGTTCCTCTGATACCCGAATGGTAATTTTGCTCATTCCTTTATCCCTTCTGTGTATTGTTTTAGAACGAGGTCGGAAGAGAAGGTCTCTATCACCTAAGAGGCTACTTCTCTTCCACTACCTAATCGATTCTAAAGTGAGAGAAAAGTGAATGATAATTTTATCTCTCACTCAATGATCAGCTCAATCTGAAAACCTACGTTATTCTTTATATAACAAACCTCGACTATTCGGATAAGTCGGAAATTGATTGAATGGGATCGTCCAATCTTGTTCTGGAACAGAAAAGGCAAAACGATTCACTAATTGATCAGATAAGACGCGCAAACTATGCAAAGTGATCCATTCACCTGCGCATCGGTGCATTCGTCGGAAATCACCGCCACCTTGAGCAATCATTTCGTACTCTTCTTCATAGGAGATTTTTTTCGCTTTGTCGATATATCGTTTGATCAAAAACGCCTCGGGTGATTCAATCGTTCGTTCGTCATGATTCGTTCCATACAAATCTAAGATCACCCAGCTGTCTTTAGGGATGCGATAGCCATCTACTTCAACATCTTGTAAAGCAAATGCCGGTAACATGGGGAAAAATGGATAATATCGACGCATTTCCTGAATAAAAGGATCTTGTAACTGAGTAAAATCATTTTTTAGTTGTTGATAGATATCTGGACGACTGAATAGCGCATGCCCCATCAATACTGCCCATACTGTCAATGCCACAGTCGGCCGAATGATATTCAACAATTCCACCGCTGCAATATCCAAAGGCAAAAGATTCCCTTTAAGGTCAGTCGCATTCGCAAAAGCATAGAGCGCTACATTTTCTTTTCCGGCTATTGGATTTTCTCGTGCTTCTTCTAACAACTCTTGCGCCCATTTTTCTGATTTTTTTCGATTCTCTACCCCTTTAAAATGATCGATCGGCGAAGTCACTGTTCCACTGATCATGGCGATTTGATAATCTGCCAATTGGTTGATCTCTTCTTCTGAATAATCCGCTAAGTTGATTCCAGACCATTCACAAATGGCGGTAAAAAGTACTTTTTTACTCAGGTCAAATAACTCAAAGGTACCATGCTGTTGTTCCAACTCATGTGCCAACACTCGATCTAATATTTGATGATAGTCTTCCATTCGCTCTGGCGTCATCAAATCCATAAAAATTGCTTTACGATGATGATGCTCCGCGCCATCTAAAGACTGTACGCCATCTTTACCGAACAATGTTTTTTGCACCATTTTAGGCATTGCGCCTTCTCTTTTGAAATTTCTTGGATCATAAAAACGTCTTGCTGCCTCTTCTCCGTAGATGATCACAGCTTCCTTATTGAATATCTTTGCTTTCACAACAGGTGATTGGGCTTCTTCTCTTAATGTTCCTAGCATTTTGTAGCCTTCGTTATAGTATTTTTTGATTTCGGTCATTTTGATATCGACCACTGGAATTTTTTGCATCTTTTTATTCCTCCTAATAAATAACTTTAGATATTATTAGGATACTCCTTGTCAGATAAAACTGACAAAAGAAGTGTTTGGGGCAAAACTCGATCATTTTTCCTCTTGTGCCGCCTATACCCGAAGAAATGATTACTTCACGACTCATTCAAGTTAAATAAAATTTCATTATAACGTTCCGTCGCTCTGTCACTCACTTGTCCTTTTTCACAAAAAGATAATTTTCTTAACTTAGGTACCACTCTTTCCACTCGAATCATTCCCTCGTCTAATTGGGAAGCCAACGAATGTAGTGCTTCTTTAAATCGCACGTCTTTTCTAGCATATTTGTAAAAAGATAGAACATAGACATAATAAAATAAATTGTAACTTCTAAATGGGTATGCTACTTGCATGAATAGTGTCCCGATCCCATGATGGCAAGGTCCAATCGGCTTTTTTATCGTCCAATGAGTCAATAAAAATTCCACTGCTTGGTCCAACCGCTCATCAATGTTGATCCATTCGGAGAAACGAAAAGCATCTAAAACTGTTAAGGTCGTCATCGGTGTAGAAAATTCAGTTTCAGGACCTTTGCCATAACTATACTTATTGCACTTCCATCCGCCATCATCTTCTTGAGTCGCTAGAAAATAATCAAATGTCTTTTTGAGTCTCTTGTCTGTTGCATGATCCAAATAACACAATGTTCGAAGTGCAGCGGCTGTATGGCAGGGGTAGATCGCACCCTTTGGCGAAACTTTGAACCGTCCATCTTCCCGCCATGTTTCAAAGATCAAATTCGCCGTTTCTTGCATGACCTTTTCTCCAGGTAAAACACCGGCATCTAAAAGATACAACGGGCATTCTAACGTAGTAAAAGGAGCGCCTTTGATCAACTTTTTATCTGGTGTTGCCCAGTAATCAAAGCCATTATCGTAGCGATGAGAAAGGATTTCGTCTATCGTTGCTTGATTCTTATTAGCCATTGGCAAGCACCTCCTATCCTCTATTTTAACTTATCTACGTACTCCTGACGAACAAAAACAGAAAGCGCATTCTTAAATTGAGAACATAGCAAACAAAAATAAGCCTGATTTTGAAATATTCCATCAAAATCAGGCTTGTTCTTTTTATAAAAATCATTTGTTTTGAGAATCGATGATGATCGTCACTGGCCCATCATTGACCAGAGACACAGCCATATCTGTGCCAAATTCGCCTGTTTCCACTGTGATTCCTCGTTGTCTTAGCCCATCATTAAAGGCTTCGTATAAAGGAATCGCTGTTTCCGGGCGAGCCGCTGCGATAAAACTTGGGCGATTGCCCTTTTTTGTATCTGCAAAAAGCGTGAACTGAGAAATACTCAACAGAGCACCTTTGACATCTTCAATACTTAGATTCATTTTCCCTTGTTCATCTTCAAAAATACGCATCTGGGCGATTTTTTTGATCAGATAATCCACATCTGTTTGCGTATCTGTTTCATGAACACCTAGTAAAATCAACAAACCATGATTGATACGACCAACTTCCTGCTCATCGATCGATACAGCCGCTTGACTTACTCGTTGGATCACTGCGCGCAAAATTCTACCTCCTAGCCATTCATCCGGCGTACACTGTATACATCCGGTACGGTCTTGATTTTATCGACAATACTTTTTAGGTGAGACAAGTTCCGTATCCCTACTGTTAAATGGATCGTTGCCATTTTGTCTTTATTCGTTCGTGCCTCAACACTGTTCAGATTTTTAGTCATGGCATTCACCGTCTGTAAGACGTCATTTAACATGCCCGAACGATTGTAGCCATAGATTTCCAAATCAGCATCATACTCTTTGTTCGTATTTGAAGTGTCTTCCCATTCCACGTCAATCAAACGTTCTTCTACATTTGGCTTATCTGGTTGGACATTTGGACAGTCTTTACGGTGGATCGAAATCCCACGTCCTTTTGTAATGTAGCCCACAATATCATCACCTGGAACAGGATTACAACAACGGCTGATTCGGATCAACAAGTTCTCAACGCCTTGGATGACCACGCCACCTTCATGACGAACCTTCATTTTTTCAGGCTCTTTTTTAGGTTGGTTCATCAGCTCTTCTGCTTCTTGTTTTTGTTGCTCGATTTTTTGTTCTTTTCGCTCTTTTTCAGTCAAGCGATTGGCCATCGTCAATGGACTCACTTCGCCATAACCGATCGCAGCATACATGTCTTCTTCTGTTTGGAAATTCAAACGTTCTAATGCTTCGTTTAATTTGCTTTTCGAAAGGATCTCCTTCGGTACAAAGCCAAGATCTGTAATACACTTCACTAAAGCTTCATGACCTTTTGTCACATTCTCGTCTCGATCTTGTCCTTTGAAGAAACGCTTGATTTTATTTCTAGCTTTACTTGTAGCGACTAACTTCAACCAATCTCGACTTGGACCAAATGAATTTGGAGATGTCAAGATTTCGATAATATCGCCATTTTTCAATTTGTAATCTAATTGGACCATTTTCCCGTTGATTTTAGCACCAGTCGTCTTGTTCCCAATATCTGTATGGATGCTATAAGCAAAGTCTAGCGGTCCTGAACCTTTTGGAAGCTCAGTGACATCGCCTTTTGGAGTGAATACATAGACTTTATCGCTAAAGATATCGCCTTTCACACCTTCCATGAATTCTGAAGCATCGTAACTTTCATCTTGCAATTCGATAATTTCATGGAACCAACTTAACTGCTTCGTCATCCCATCTGGTTCAACTTTATCGCCTTTACCTTCTTTATACGCCCAGTGAGCAGCAACCCCGAACTCGGCGATTTCATGCATTTCCTGTGTACGAATCTGGATTTCGACAGGATTGCCTGCAGGTCCGATGACAGTCGTATGCAAAGATTGGTACATATTCGCTTTAGGCATGGCAATATAATCTTTGAACCTACCTGGCATTGGTTTCCATTTCGTATGGATCGCCCCTAGCACCGCATAACAGTCTTTGATCGAATCAACAATGACCCGAATTGCAAGTAGATCGTAAATTTCATTGAACTGCTTTTTTTGGTCTTTCATCTTTCTGTAAATGGAATAAATGTGCTTTGGACGGCCGTAGATTTCCGCAAAAATCCCTAATTCTTCCGTAGCTAAACGAATATCCTCAACAGTTCCGCTGATATAGTTTTCACGTTCTTCTCGTTTTGTCTGCATCAAGTGAACGATTCGGTAGTATTGCTTTGGATTAAGATAACGCAATGCCGTATCTTCTAACTCCCATTTGATTCGACTGATCCCTAAACGATGCGCAAGCGGTGCATAGATCTCTAAGGTTTCTTGTGCAATGCGTCGCTGTTTGTCTTCTCGCAAATGTTTCAACGTACGCATGTTATGTAAACGATCGGCTAATTTCACCATGATTACACGTAAATCTTGAGCCATAGCTAGTAACATTTTACGATGATTTTCTGCTAATTGTTCTTCGTGGGATTTGTATTTGATTTTACCTAACTTCGTCACACCATCAACTAACATTGCGACATCATTTCCAAAGGCTTCTTTTAAGTCGTCTAAGGTCACTTCTGTATCTTCTACTACATCATGTAAAAAACCTGTTGCCACTGTATGGGGGTCCATCCGTAAGTCTGCAAGAATGCCTGCAACTTGGATTGGATGGATGATATAAGGTTCCCCTGATTTGCGAAACTGTCCTTCATGTGCAGCCGTCGCATAGTCACACGCTTTTTGCACGAAAGCAACATGCTCAGGGCCCATGTATTGGCTAACCATCTTAATGACAGCAGGTCCCGTCAATATTTCTTCTTTTGGCATGGGAAACATCCCCCTTTCTACTAATTGATCAAATCATGAAACGATCTTTATCGTGAAAATCCTCTTTTTCCTTTACGGATCAGGATTAAATAATTGTTCTTATTATACCGATTGTCTTAGTGTTTTTCAATTCCTTCTCAACTAGGAATGAGCCGCTCACTCTTTTGTAATCGGTCAAAAAATTGAAAATAGTTCTTCGTTCATTTATGCGTAAAATCTTTTTTGATTGTCGCGCACTTATTTTTCTTGTGAGGCTTGTAGTTCTAATTGAAAACTCGCCGCACTTAACAAATACAATGGCGCAGTTTCCGTTCGTAGGATTCTTGGACCTAGACCACAAAGAATACCACCTTGTTCTTCGAAATAGGCAACTTCTTTTGCGGAAAGTCCGCCTTCTGGTCCAAACACTGCGAGGATTCGAGTACCTGGCATAACAGATTGGAGTATCTTCACTAAATTAGCAGCTTCTCCTTGTTTTGCTGATTCTTCATACGCAATCAAAAGGACATCATAAGAAGTGAGACTGGCATAAAATTCTTTCTCTGTTTCCATCAATGTCACTTGCGGTACCACTTGCCGATGCGACTGTTCCGCCGCTTCTTGCGCAATCTTAGCTAACCGTTCTTGGCGCTTCTTCCGTTTTTTTGCATCCCATTTCACAACAGAAGCAGCAGCAGGGAATCCTACAAACGCATGAGCGCCTAATTCCGTCCCTTTTTGTACGATCCAATCTAACTTGTCCCCTTTAGGATAACCGCTAGCAATCGTGATGTTACATGGCAATTCTTTTTGAACACTTTCTTTTGCCACTTCGACTAAGAAGACTTCTTTTTCGGTCATTTCAGTGATTTCCGCAACGATCGCGATTTGGTCGTTAAATGCTAAATAGACGTGATCTTTCGCTGCCATTCGCATGACTCTTGCCATATGATGATAGGCTTCGCCTTCTAATACATAACGTTCTTGTGGGCGATAAGGTTCATCTAGAAAATATCGTTGCATTTAATCCACCTCAGGTTTTTTTAGCATAATGGCATACCAATCTTTTTGTTGGAACACTTGATCAACGACAAACCCTTGTTCTTCCATCGCCGCAAGAACCATCTCTTTTTTCTCTTCAATGATTCCAGAAACGATCAATGTGCCAGTTTGTTTGAGTAAACGCCACGCATCAGGGATCATCAATAAAATGATATCTGCCAGAATATTGGCCACGATCACATCACTTTCGATCTCGATTCCTTTCAATAGATCATTTGCTGCCACATGGACATCTTTTGCTACTTCATTTAGATCCATATTTTCTTTCGCTGAACGAACCGCTACTTCATCCAGATCATAGGCGTAGACCTCTTTTGCCCCAAGATGTTTCGCTGCAATACTCAACACCCCTGAACCTGTCCCAACATCTAAAAGCCTTTCTCCGCCGCGTAAAGTCGACTCCAAGGCTTGTAGTGTTAAAGAAGTTGTTGGGTGTGTACCCGTGCCAAATGCCATCCCTGGATCTAATGTGATGATTTTTTCTAATGGATCATTTGTTTGATAACTTTCCCAACTTGGTACGACAGTTAGTAGACGTGTGATCCGTACCGGATGATAATATTTTTTCCAAGCAGTTGCCCAATTGCTTTCTTCCACTTCGCTTACTGTGACGATGTTCTTGCCGATCGCTAAACCAAACTCTGGCAATTTTGTAACACGCTCTTTGATAAAAGGCAATATTTCTGGTAAAAAGATCGTTTCTGGAAAATAAGCCATGACAATGGCCCCTTCTTCGATTGTTGTAAAATCTTCTTTTGTTAAGATTTCCCCGTAAGGATCAGATTTAAAGTTTTCGACATCTAATGAATCTTCGATTGCGACACCACTCGCACCTGCTTCCATTAAAATGTTTGCGACTGCTTCGACTGCTTCACTTGCCGTCTCGATTTTGACTTCATTCCATTTCATATACGTTGCTCCTTAATAGCTAGGATAAGGCAAATATACCTCTTTACCATTTTGTTGTTTTTCTTCGACTAAACGTGCGAATACATGGTTGTCCCATTTCAATTCAAAGACAGCTGAATCGTCTTCTGCATCTAAAAAATCTAACAGATCACTTTGACCTTGTGCTAAAACATCATTCAGGTAGTCGATCAATGCATCGGCTACGGAAGTTGTTAACCCTTTCTTACCTTCATAAGGAATCGCCGCCAGATAATCTTGCTCATCAAATGTTGATTTATCAGGGTTGAATAACAAGACACCATCTTCAAATTCAATAATATCTTCCTCTGAGACCACACCTTCGGCATCATCTAGTTCAAAGTGTGCTTGATTTTCCGCAAATAAACGGACAACGACTTCGATCGTATGGTTTTTTGTATCCCAATCTAACGCCACATCATAGTCTGTGATTTTCTTTTCGATTGCTGCATCAAGATAGTCCAATATGGTTGTTTTCTTCATTTTGTTTCCTCCAACCCCAGTCTTCATCGACTTGGTTCTTTTTTTGTAACGAAAGATATGGATTTCCAGCAACTACAAACCGCAGAGGCATTTCCGTCCATTCTCCTTTATTCGGTATACCGATCCTTGGTAACGCTAAGATTTTTTTTGGTGTCCGTTTTTTCTCAAAAACGAACCGCAACGAGCTATCACGAATCGACTGTCCATATAACTCTGGTGATAGACCTAAAGCCGCTACTAGCTTACCCGGTCCATTACTAATCTCAGGTCCTGCCTTCCCTTTGCGATTCAGACTCATTTGCTCGATCCCTTCCACCGGCTCGATCGCTCGGATCATCACTCCTTGTGGTACTCCTTCAGGTTGTGTGATGATATTTAAGATCAAGTGGGTGTGCATCGTGTACAGATAAATCGTTCCTGGTTCTTCATACATGGCACGCACTCGAGGCGTACGCCGCATTCCATAACTATGAGCGGCCAAATCTTCCGGTCCTAAATAAGCTTCTGCATCTACGATATATCCACCTAAGTGTCCATTTGGCGTGTCATATTCCAAATACATTCCTAGTAGATCTTTCGCAACTTCAGCCGTTGTTTTATTTAATAAAAGTTCATCTAATTGTTTTTGATTTGTCATTTGCTTCACCACCTTTATCATACACAATATTAGTCAAAGAAGCTATGAAAAAAGCGGGTCAACAAGTTGACGATTTCCCTTGCTAAACTAGCGAAAACTATTTCTAGTTTCTTTCCATATTCTGACTAATCTCCCGCCTTCATCGACCCTTTATCCTACGAAATATGTTATAATAAACGAACGAAAAATCCAAAGGAGGCAAACTGATGCAACAACCATTAGCCTATCGGATACGTCCGAAAAATATCGATGAAGTCGTTGGCCAACGCCATTTAGTTGGTGAAGGTAAGATCATTCGCCGCATGGTTGATGCAGAAATGTTATCTTCCATGATTTTATATGGTCCCCCCGGCACAGGGAAAACAAGTATCGCTAGTGCGATTGCTGGCTCAACTAATTTTGCTTTTCGGATGTTGAATGCAGCGACTGACTCAAAAAAAGATCTGCAAGTCGTCGCTGAAGAAGCTAGAATGAGCGGTACGGTCATTCTTTTACTTGATGAAGTTCATCGCCTAGATAAAACAAAACAAGATTTCTTGCTGCCACATTTGGAAAATGGCCGAATCATCTTGATCGGTGCAACAACTGAAAATCCGTATATCACAATCAACCCTGCGATTCGCAGTCGAACACAGATTTTTGAAGTAAAACCCTTAGACGAAGAAGATATCCAATCAGCGATTCATCGCGCCTTGTCCGACAAAGAAAATGGCTTAGGTGAAACGCCGATCGAATTAGACGATAATGCCATGCTCCATTTATCTCGTGCAACTAACGGTGATTTAAGAAGCGCACTCAATGGGTTAGAGCTTGCTGTCCGTTCCACTAAAAAGCAAGAAGACGGCACGATCCATCTGACACTCTCCATTATTGAAGAATGCATCCAGCGAAAAGCCTTGACCCATGATAAAAATGGTGATGCCCATTACGATGTCATTTCCGCATTTCAAAAATCCATTCGTGGGAGTGATGTCGATGCGGCACTACACTACTTGGCGCGATTAGTCGAAGCTGGCGATTTAGCAAGTATTTGTCGACGTTTGATGGTGATTGGGTATGAAGATATTGGTTTAGGCAACCCTGCTGCTGCGGCTCGAACGGTTAACGCTGTTCTAGCTGCCGAACGTTTAGGTTTGCCAGAAGGACGCATTCCTTTAGCAGATGCCGTCGTCGATTTATGTCTTTCGCCAAAATCCAATTCTGCTTACATTGCATTGGATACAGCAATCGCAGACATCCGAGCAGGGAAAGCAGGCGAAGTACCTGATCATTTGAAAGACAGTCATTATCAAGGTGCTAAGGCATTGAATCGAGGCGTAGGCTATCAATACCCGCATAACTACGAAAATGCTTGGGTCGATCAACAGTATTTACCTGACAAATTGAAACATACACAGTATTATCAACCAAAAAATACAGGAAAATATGAACAAGCATTAGGTCAACAATATCAGCGAATCAAAGAATGGCAGAAAAAGTCTAAATAACTACTGTCACTGAAAGCGCTCAAAATTAATGAGCGCTCGCATTGCTCTTTTTGAAACCATGTGCTACTATAGAAGTGGGAAATCTGTGATGTTCGAATTGTCCTCTTTGTGTGTTGACCGAACATTTTTATTGATATCTTGGGACCTGTCTTGTGTCACAGCTGGTAACATGCCTTATCATTTGGTAGTTCAATGCGACGACCATGGGACCCACCTGCTTGAATTCGCGGGATCAATACTACAGGACAAACAACGGCATTAACGGAGATTACCATTTTTTTAACTTTTAAGAGGCAGTATCGATTCGTCGGTACTGCCTCTTTTATGGTATGATTAGCTTTAGAAAAAAATAGGAGTGAATACGATGATTCGTTTATTGATGGCGATTGCCGCCTTATTGCTATTATTTGTCAGTTATTATTTATTCAAAAAACAACCAATCTTTTTTGTTCTTATCGAGCAGAATAAAAAGAATCAAGATTTTCTTCGGCTTTTCGGATCGATCTATGCATTTTTAGGACTATTAGGACTCGTTGTCGTGGGCATCAACCACCGTTTTTTTGCATTGCTTTACTTAGTTATCGTGATCGTTGTCGCCTCTGTCTTCAGTATAGGATTTGCCAAAAAAATGACGAAACCTGACAGTAAATAATTCTCATTTTTTTTAAATTGCTTTACAATAGAATTGTAACCCACGTATCTTTTATAAAGGAGTGAATGCCGATGTTACAACAGTATAGAAAAATCATGGTAGCGGTCGACGGCTCTGCCGAAGCCGAATTAGCGTTTAAAAAAGCAGTAAACGTTGCTTTAAGAAATAACAGTGAGCTTTTATTAGCTCATGTCATTGACACACGATCTTTTCAAACCGTTTCATCCTTTGATGGCATGTTAGCGGAACAAGCAACTGAAATGGCAAAGCAAACACTAGCCGATTATGAAATGAAAGCAAAAAAAGCTGGCTTACCTCAAGTAACAACTGTGATTGAATACGGATCGCCGAAACATATCATCGCTAAAGAAATCCCTGAAGAAAAAGAAGTAGATTTGATTCTTTTAGGTGCAACTGGACTTAATGCCGTAGAACGTCTGTTTATCGGTTCTGTTTCAGAATATGTCATCCGTAACGCAACATGTGATGTCCTAGTCGTACGCACGAACTTAGAAAACCAATTACCGAAAAAAGAAGATAAGTGATTGTTTAGCAAAAAGCATTGAGAAATAAAGATTTCTCAATGCTTTTTTATTAGTCAACTACTACCTTGGGACTCAGCATGAGCAATCTTTCTTTGCTATCTACTGTGCCTTCTGCAATAGGAGTAATTGATTCATACGATAACGAATTGGTAATAATCACCATTACCGTATCATCATAGCCGGCTTGCTTGATCTTTTGCCGATCAAAACGTCCTAACACCTGGCCTTTCTTCACCTTGTCCCCTACCTGAAATTCTGTCGAAAATCCTTGACCATTTAATTCAACTGTATCAATACCGACATGGATCAAAATTTCTCCGCCAGTATCTGTTGTCAAACCATAAGCATGTTGCGATTCATAAACAACTGTCAATTCACCATCAGCCGGTGCATAGATAACCCCCTCCGACGGTTTGATTGCTACTCCTTTTCCCATCATTTCTTGAGAAAACACAGGGTCATTTACTGCTTGCAGAGGTACAATCTCACCAGAAACAGGAGCTACGATGACCTCTTCGACTACTTGTTCATTTTCTTTGGTAACAGTCGGTTTATCAGTTGCTGTTTCCTGTTCTTCATCAGCAAACAGATATGTGTGTTTTTTTCCATAAAAATACGTCGTAGTAAAACCAACAAGTAAACTAATTAGGATTCCCACCATAAAAAAAGGAATTTGATTAGGTGTAATTGAAATAAATCCGATGACACTGGCAGGACCTAATGCAATAGCCAGTACATGGAAAAACCCGATGAACATGGAAGAAACACCTGCTGCAATCATTCCACAAATAAAAGGAAACTTTAATTTAAGATTGACACCAAAAATTGCTGGTTCTGTAATTCCTAATAAAGCTGAGATACTAGCTGAAGTAGCTAAACTTTTTTGCTTTGCATTTTTAGTCAATAACATGATTGCAAGCGTTGCTGCACCTTGCCCCACATTCGCCATTGAAGCAACTGGGAAAATAAACGTTCCCCCCGTGCGAGCCACATCAGCCAATAAAGATGTTTCAATCGCTGGAAAACTTTGATGAAGACCAGTGATCACTATTGGTGAATAGAATAAACCAAAAATGCCTAAGCCAACTGCCCCAGTTGTTTGGTACAACCAACTCAATCCTGCTGTTAAGCTATCTCCAACTGTTTGCATCACTGGACCAACCACAACAAATGTCAAAAAACCGGTAATAATAATGGCTAGCATCGGTGTAAATGTATAATCAAATGCGTTAAGTAACCGTTTATGGAAAAATTTTTCTAAAGTTGCTAAAATCCACGAAACTGCTAAAACCGGTAAAACTGATCCTTGATACCCTGCTTGAGCAATGTTTAAGCCAAAAATATTCCAATACGGCATTGTTCCTTCTGCCACAGCATTTGCTACACTGTATCCGTTAACTAGTTCTGGCATGACCATTGCCATTGCCATCGCTGCCCCTAAATAAGGATTACCGCCAAATCTTCGGGTCGCTGAAAAACCCACTAAGATTGGGAGAAATGCGAATGGTGCAGAAGCTAATAAATTAATAATACCAGTCACATCTTTCAATCCGGGATAAAGCTCAATGACTGATTGAGGACCAAATAAATCTTGTGCAGTCAAAACATTATTGATTGCCATTAGTAACCCGCCAGCAACTAAAGCAGGAACAATTGGGACGAAAATATCCGATAATACTTTGATCAAAGCCATGAAAGGATTTGTTTTCTGTCCTGATTGTGCTACCGCTTTCAAATCAGCAGTCGAAGCCTCTTTTGTACCTGTCAGCTGTATCAGCTCATCATAAACATTGTTCACATCACCTGCACCTATAATAATTTGAAATTGATGATTCGCTTCAAAGGTCCCCTTTACTTCATCAATAGCATCCAATGCCTTTTGATTTACTTTTGTTTGATCTTTTAATACTAAACGCAAACGTGTTGCACAATGTGCTGCTGCTTGAATATTGTTTTCTCCGAGTGCATCAACAATTTCTTTTGCTACTTTTTTATAATCCATTTTTATCCTCCCTTGTATGATCTAAAAATAAAATCTTTTTTGTAACCGCTTTTTATAGGAAGAGTATGTCACGACTTACGAAAAATGTCAAACGTTTATCAATTTTATTTTTCTTTTTTTGCCTTAATATAAATAATAAATAGAAATATAAATAATCAACAAATGATATACGTTTGACATTTCAGGTATTTGGGGCTATCCTATGAAAGAATACGTTTACAAGGAGTTGTACTTATGAATAACAATTTTAATTGGACACGTCAACTACGTTATCAAGCTTATGAAGCATGGCCTCAAGATTATCAAACAATATTAAAGGAACAAATAGTTCGTTCTCCTTGGCGTTTGGATTACCACATTCAACCACCTACTGGTCTATTGAATGATCCAAATGGCTTTTCTTTCTTTAATGGCAAATGGCACTTATTTTATCAAACTTACCCGATGGGAGCAGTTCATGGCTTAAAGTCTTGGTATCACTTGACTTCTGAAAATTTAGTGGACTGGCATGAAGAAGGATTGAAGCTTCTACCAAGTACTCCATTTGATAGTCATGGCGTCTATTCCGGTTCAGCACTTCCGGTTAACGACAAATTATTTTTGGCCTATACAGGAAATGTCCGTGATGAAAATTGGACACGCACTTCGTATCAGTTAGGGGCATGGATGCAACCTGATGGAGAAATCGTAAAATTAACCAACCCGCTGATTTCTGAGCCACCTTTCGGCTATACACAAGAATTTCGAGATCCTCAAGTAATTTTTTTTAAAAATGAATATTTGTTATTGATAGGTGCACAAAATCAAAACGAACAAGGAGAAATTTTAGTTTATCGTAGTCCTGATTTAGACACTTGGTCTTACGCAGGTCCTTTACAGTTTACTCAACAATCAATGGGATTTATGATTGAGTGCCCGAATTTAGTATTCATTGTCGGAAAACCACTATTACTCTTTTGCCCACAAGGCTTAGTACATTCTAGTTTGGACTATCAAAATATTTATCCGAATACTTACGTCATTGGAGAAGCCTATGACATTGAAACGAATCAGCTAACGCGACCTTCAGACCTTAAAAATCTTGACGAAGGCTTTGATCTTTATGCTACTCAAGCATTCAACGCTCCTGATGGTCGTGCCTTGGCTATTAGTTGGATTGGGTTACCTGAAATCAATTATCCGACTGACTCATTCGGTTGGGCCCATTGTCTTAGCATCGTTAAAGAGTTGACAATTGAACATGGGATTCTTCATCAAAGACCCGTCAAAGAAATGAAGCAATTACGCATTGATTCGCCGATTTTCTTAAACCAATCAACCTCAAAGATTGACGCTGGACAGAATCGCTACGAACTCAATTTAGATTTTAAAGAGAACCAAACTGGAGAGATTTATTTGTGCAGTGATTCTACGCAAAATAACGGTTTTATCCTCTCTTTCGATCGCAGTCATGGTAAAATGAAAATAGATCGTAGCTTATCAGGAGAAGTATTTGCAGAAGACTTTGGTGTGACAAGGGAATTTACAATTACGCAAGAACCTTTGTCTTTACAAATCTTTGTCGATACTTCCGTAGTCGAAATCTTTGTCAATGACGGTAAACAAACGGCTAGTGCCCGCATTTTCCCTTCAAGTGAACAAACCACACTCTGGATTGAATGTGATGAAGCCTTCTCAGGGTCGCTTTGGAAGTTACGTAAAATGAATGAATAGAGGATAAGTTAAATGGTTGTTAAATTAACCGATGTAGCCAAAAAGGCTGGAGTCTCGCCGACCACTGTATCACGTGTCATCAATAACTACGGCTCATTGAGCCAAAAAACAATCGATAAAGTGAATCAAGCAATGAAAGAATTGAATTATCAACCCAATTCGTTGGCTCGCTCTCTTCAAGGAAAAAACACCCAATTGATTGGCTTGATTTTTCCTACAGTCGCTAACCCTTTCTTTGGTGAATTAGTCGAACAATTAGAAAGTAAGCTATTTGACCTAGGATATCGTTCAATACTATGTGATAGTGCAAACAATAAAGAAAAAGAACGGAACTACCTCAATATGTTAGCTGCAAATAAAGTCGATGGTATCCTTGCTGGAGCACATAATCTGGGGATCCAAGAATACGAAAATATCGAACTGCCCATCGTCTCCTTCGACCGCTATTTGGCAGAAGGAATTCCAATTATCAGTAGTGACAATTTACGTGGTGGGTACTTAGCTACTGAAAACCTTTATTTAAAAGGCGCTAGAAACATTGCCATCCTAACTGGCTCACAAGAATCAAATTCGCCTACCAATCAACGACTGAACGGATATTTGGCATTTATGGAAGAATTTCAATTAGAACCGCACGTTTTTCATTTTCATTCCACTGCCCGTTCAACTGCTTTAAAAAATTTAGAAATCAAACGCATTTTAGAAATGGAAACAATTGATGCTCTGTTTTGTACAGATGATTTAACCGCTATTTTAGCCTACAATCTCTGCCAAGAGTTACACATCAAAATTCCTGAAGAAATAAAAATCATCGGGTACGATGGAACAAAAATGATCCAAAATTATTTTCCCCAACTCTCAACGATCGCACAACCAATTACAGATATTGCTGATATTTTAGTCGATTTATTGCTCCAACGTATCCAAGATCCGGAAAAAGCACTTGAATCCAATTATGTATTACCAGTAAAATTGATCCAAGGCAGCACGACATGAGATAATCAGCTATTTGAGCGAACGTTGCTCGACTTCGCTCTTATTTACGAAGAAGCTATTTCTGGAACACTATTTATACGATTTTAGAGAATGTGGGAAAAAGGAATGACCTATAACGTACGTACTCCAACAAAAACCCACACAAAAAAAGAGCTGGACAATGTCCAACTCTTTTTTTAAACCCTTTATGTTAATCTGGCTAATTTCTTACCGTTAGCCAAATCACATGAAAAAATCCATTACTTCTTTATTTTGAAGCAACTTAACGCAAGCGCTCTACGTCACGTGCAATCATTAATTCTTCATCTGTTGGGATAACTAATACTTTGACTTTTGAGTCTTTTGTTGAGATATCTAACTCTTCGCCACGTAGTTTGTTCAATTCTGGGTCGATTTCACAGCCAAACCATGTCATACCTTTGATGACTTCGTTACGAACATGACCGTCGTTTTCTCCAATACCAGCAGTAAAGACGATTGCATCGACACCGTTCATTGTTGTTACGTAACCACCGATATATTTACGGATACGGTCAACGAACACATCATAGGCTAAACGGATTTCTTCTTTATCATAGTTATTTTCAAGGTCACGCATATCGCTAGATAGATTTGTTAACCCTAAAAGACCAGATTTTTTGTTTAAGATATCAACCATCTCATTGATATCGATTGATAATTTTTCCATTAGATAAGGTAAGATCGCTGGATCGATATCACCAGAACGAGTACCCATCGTTACACCTGCTAATGGCGTGAAGCCCATTGATGTGTCGACAGATTTTCCACCGTCAACGGCAGTGATCGAAGCGCCATTACCTAAATGACAAGTGATGATTTTCAAGTCTTCGATCGGTTTACCTAACATATCAGCTGCACGTTCAGAAACGTAGCGATGACTTGTTCCGTGGAAACCATATTTTCTCACTTTAAAATCTTCGTAGTAAGCCATTGGTAAGCTGTATAAATAATTATGTTTTGGCATAGTCGCATGGAAAGAAGTGTCAAAGACAGCTACACTTTGGATATCTGGCAAGATTTTCTTGAATGCTTTGATTCCCATCAAGTTTGCAGGATTGTGCAATGGCGCAAATTCTGCTAATTCTTCGATGCGTGTCATTACTTCTTCGTCGATGACTACAGAGTCACCATAAGTTTCTCCACCATGAACAACACGATGTCCAACACCTGTGATTTCATCGTATGCGCCTAAGATATTTAATTCGATCAATTGATCCAATAACATTTTCACAGCAATTTCATGATCATCAATATCCAAGATTTGTTCAAATTTTTGACCTTCACCATACTTGATTGTAAAAATTGAATCATTTAGACCAATTCTTTCAACGATTCCCTTAGCGATTACAGTTTCTTCTGGCATTTGATATAATTGCCATTTTAAACTTGAACTTCCAGCATTGATTGCAATTGTTTTTGACATGTTACTCTCCTTTTTAGTGAATGATTATAACGAAGACGATTTCCAGTTTTCAAATTCTCTGAAAAACTTCGTCACCTTCTCTGGTTCTTTTAGTGAATCAAGTTTAACAAGCAATACCTCTTTGACTTGCTTTGCCTGTTCTCCTTTTTTCTGTAAAATCAAAATACTTTTTTGCGATTGCTTATTTCGGAACAATTCATCAGGTAATTGGATCATTCCTTGAAGATAGCCTTCTTCTTTAAACCATTTTTTTATGTGGTCGCTTTGCTCTGTTTCCAAGAAATTGCTTGGCATCAAGAATAAACCGAATCCATCTGGCTTGACGTATTTCATTGCCTGTTCCAGTAACAGATGATGCGCGTAACTATGGCCTTCTGTTGCGCTGGTCAAAAAGTCTTTTGCTTTTTGATCATTCGGGTAAAATCCGACTGGCAGATCACTGATAGCGACATCGACTGGCTCGATCAATAAATCTTGTAACCCATCTTGATGGAAATACTGAACATTCGCTTGTGTCAACTCACTTGTAGAAGCGGCGACAGACAATAGCGTATCATCGATATCCACACCAAAACCTTCTGTTTGGTATCCGGCAATCTTTAGGTTTAAAAGAACTGTTAATAACAAATTGCCCATACCTGCTGAAATATCTAAGACACCGATTTTTTCTTTATGATCCGAGAATAGTTGCTCGATCAAGAAAACAAACAAGAAACCAATACTATCTGGTGTCAATTGATGGTTGGCTTGCAAGTGTTCCGTCTGACTGCCCTTTAACAAAAGAAGCTGAGATAAACGACGCCATTCTTCCGGTTCAAAAGACAACTCACTCAATTTTTGATAAAGTTTTGAGATCTGTTCAGCTGTCTGTTCATTTGGTACGCCATCTACCACACGTACTTGATAGTTGTCTCGTAAATTTTCGGCATTTTCAACATAAGCTTCTAAAAAAGAAGTTCCCAATGCATTTTGTAAAAGCTGAATAGCTTCCA
This sequence comes from Enterococcus sp. DIV1298c, assembly GCF_017316315.1. Lineage (NCBI taxonomy): Bacteria > Bacillati > Bacillota > Bacilli > Lactobacillales > Enterococcaceae > Enterococcus > Enterococcus sp. DIV1298c. Next base: position 26,309 of record NZ_JAFLWG010000049.1, read on the forward strand.
GGTTTTGCTCAAACCCTTGTTCCATTTTTTCTGGTAACATCGTGCGCCTCATTTCTAGATATATTATAACAATTATTTTACCTGTTTAATTCTAACGAACAATTGCCAAAATTTCAATCGTTTTCATCCTTTTTCTTTGTGAAATTGCGAACATTCAACACCGCAAAAACAGCTGTATTATAGAAAAGAGGGATTACTGCTTTGTAATCCCCTAATCTGTAGTATTTTCTGTACTAGCGCTCCTATTTTCTCTAAATTCAAATTGGAAAGGTGAGACAGTTACCACTAATTCCACTTGTTCCTGTGTTACTTTATACTGGACTGTACCTACATTGTAATCATACTCCCCTTTGCTCTGCTCCTTCAACTGATCGGCTTCCATCAGAAACATTTGCTTGATGATTTTTGCTTGATAATATTTTTTGATACGTACATAGCTGTCTATCTTTAGACGATAACTTTCGAGGAATCCATGCATGAGGAATACACACAACAAAAATAGAGCCAAGGTCGAAAATAGAACATTTCCTCTCAATTGCTTATGTTTTTGGTTTTGTCCAAATACCATACCTAGTTTCTCCATTCATAAATTCGACATGCAGAGAAATCATTTGATCCTCTTCTTTGAAACGCACTCGTTCGACACCAGTCAGCATCGGTTGATGTCCACCAGCAGTTCCACGTTTTCTGATCATTTGCTGATAGCCTTCAATGATGAACGTTCTCTCATTTTCATAATACAAGCGATCCCCCACGAGCGAAACACGTTGACTAGAAGCAAGCTCATTTTCGAATTGAGTTAAGAAAATCAACCATTCTGTTTGTTCGTCTTTTTGTAAGAATGTATTCATCTTCTCAGTTTGCCGGATAAATAAACCAAATGATAAAAGTATCGCATTTAAGACAAGTAAGGCGATCAAGCATTCAATCATCGTAAACGCAGCTAGTCTAGTTCTTCCGTTCAAATTCGATCACTTCGTTTCCATTATTGATTGAGATCTTGTTTATTCTCTGATCTTGCCTATTTATTACTGTAGTCTCTTGGTTCCATTCCACTGGTCTTTTTGGCAACTCTCCATGCAGACGATAGTTTCTCACATCTTCATACAACGTCCGTAACAGAAGTATTTCTCGATCCTTTGTTTTTTCTTGTTGGATCAAAAATAAATTCCCAGAACTCATAATATAAATACTCATTGCTGTGATCATCAATGCTGTTAATGATTCTAGCAATACAAAGCTAGCTAGATTGGACTTTTTTGATATAACGACCACCCCCTAATTGGAATTGATAAATGATTCTTTGCTGCTTTTCTACCCAATAAAATTCATATGCCTTCAATGAACTTTCATTGCCAGTATTTGCAGCGTAAGTGATCATGGCATGACGCTCGACAGTCAACGTCTCAGGTATCGGTACCACTTGCCATTCCATGGACGAGTAAGCAGGGACATCAAATAAAAGACTGTGTCGGATCGGATCATAGTAAAAACGGGTAGCTTGTTGATGGATGATCGCGCTCTGTTGTGCCAGATCGATCCGTTTTTCTAACTGATCAAAAAAACGTTGGGTCGACTGCTCGTGTTCTAAAGAGCGGAAAGATAAGACAGGAAAGACAAAGAAAGACAGGGAGAGGACCAAAACGGTGATTGTTTCTACCAAAGTATACGCTTCAGCGCTGTGCTTTTTAGTTTTTGCGATATGCATCGGCATGTTCCTGTTTGATGTAGCCCTCTCGTAAAAGCTCATCAATACTTGGAACCTTTCCGTCATTTTGTAGTGCGTATAATTCACTTTGCGCATCGATCAGTTGCATGACTGCTTCACGTCCTTCCTTGTTGACATGGTCACGATAACGAGAAATATTTGGGATAAACAATAAAACCAGCGCACTGATAACTAACAAGACGATCAACATCTCTATCAGAGTAAAACTTTTTAGGCGAGCCACTCTTTTTTTGATTTTCATAGTAGAACCTCCTCGATATTTCCATATACTGGTAATAAAATGGCTGCATAAATCAACAGAATCAATGCAGCGATCCCTAAGAAAAGAACTGGTTGGATCCAATGTAACCAACGATGGATCTTTTGAAAAAATTCTTTACGTGTGATTTCACTGTAAAACAGTAATTCCTTACCTAAATTTCCTTTTGCTTCCCCTTGTAGCACGATACGACTGAATTCTGTCGTCAAAAAAGAGTATTGTTCAAATTGTTGCGCCAACGGAATACCTACTTCGAGTCCTTGCATCAACTGATACGCTAAAGACTGGACTAAACTTCCCTCTTTTGTTTCCTTTAAGCAACGTATGATTTGTTTCAAATCAAGTCCTTCATAAAAAAGTTTTCCTATTTCTAGTGCCAGATAGGCCGACTGATAAGAGCGATAGAGCCTTCCGATCGCCCATTGTTTACTGATCCACTCACTTCGTTTGATGGCTTCCCAGTTTTTCAAGCGGAAAAAAATCGCAGATCCACATAAAAAGCAACTACCAAAAACGCCCAAGAACAGCCAATGACTCGATTGAAGCAAGTAAATTCCCCAATGTGTCGTTGATACCATCTCAGTTTGAAGCAATTGAGGCAAGACTAACTCCCGTAGACTGACAAAGATACCTAGTAAAAAAATAAGTAATAGAAGTGGATAGCTGATGACCTTCTTTAGTTCTTTACGGAATGTTTCAACTAGTCGAAATTGCTCGGCGATCCCTTTTAAAGTCTCCACCAAATTTCCATGGATTTCTGCCAATTCTACCTGGACGAGTTGCTCTTGTTTAAACCCCAATTGCTGTAAAACAGAGTGAAAGGATTCGCCAGCTTGCAGATTCTTTTTGGCGAAATGGATATAGACTTGTGGCACTAGCTGAAGCAAATCCACTAAATCCAGTGCTTGTTGTAAGCTGAAACCATTTGACAATAGTTCACCAATGGTTTGGATAAAACGCGCTTGTTGCTTAGGAGGCATTTTTTTAAAATGGATGGGATTGCCAGACACTCTTTTGCGCCTCTTCATAACTAGACCTCCATTCTTTTTTGATTTCACTACCAGAGAAATAATAGGACCACAATGCTGTAGGGTGACCATTGAAATCAGGCAATAGCTCTTGATAGATGACTCCGGCTAAACATTCGTCAAAAGCATCATTTTTCGTTAATTCCTTCATTCGTGCCAATGTTCCATGCAGATCTCGGGCATGAACGGTGGCAAACACTCGATGTCCTGTCAAGGCTGCTCGGATCGCTGCATCTGCTGTCTTTTTATCCCTGATTTCACCAACGATCAATAAATCAGGGCGATGGCGTAGAGCAAGTTTTAACAACTGATCATAAGTCTGATCAATTTTCTCATTCACTTGTAACTGCAAAAACAAAGGCTCTTCAATTTCTACTGGGTCTTCGATCGTGATCACTTGTTCCTCGTTCCTACGAGCAAGGTGATACATCAGCGAAGTTTTCCCCGAACCGACCGGCCCACTAAACAAAAACAACCCCCGATCGATCGTACTGCGTTCAATGATTTGCAAGTCTTCGGCAATGAAGCAACGAAATTGTTTCTCACTCAATGCGTAAAGTAAGCGGATGACCAAACTTTCTCTTTGTAAATAATCCCCTACTGATGAGAGTCTTAACCTGATTTTTTGCTGACCCAATAAATAAGTAAGTGAGCCTAATTGCGCTTTTCTTTTTTCACCAATATCCATTTGTCCTAGATATTTGAAACTAGCAATCAATTGCTGGCCAGCTTCAAGAGAAAGTGCGCGCTGAAATGTTCGGCTTTTACCTATTCGAAAGTAAACCTTGAAATCTTCTGGAAATGGTAAGATATAGATATCTTGTACTTTATTTTTAGTCCCTCCATGGATGATCTCGTTTGCTAAATCTTTTATCTTCATCTCTCTCCCTCCAAAAAAATATACGTCTTTTTCAAATAAATCGTTTATTTTTACAAAATTTAATGAAAATCGTTGGTTAAATCCGAATTTATGTTATACTAGTAAAAATTTATTTTGGGAGGTTTCAGAGTGGATTCGCATTTAAACAAACACATTGCAGTTGCCGGAAAAAAACAACCCGCTGACTTGGTCATCAAACATGCAAAAATCGTCAATGTCTTTACCAAAACGATCATGGAAGGTGATGTCGCTGTCTGTGACGGAAAGATCGTAGGTATTGGGGAATACGAGGGTACGACCATTTATGATGCAAAAGGACAGTATTTAGTTCCTGGTTTGATCGATGGTCATGTGCATATCGAGAGCTCTTTGTTAGCGCCAAAAGAGTTTGCGAAAATCTCTCTGTTACATGGGGTTACGACAGTAGTAACTGACCCTCATGAAATCGGAAATGTGGCAGGAAGCTTAGGTCTTGAATTTATGTTGACAGATGCGAAAGAGACACCGATGAATATATTTATCATGTTGCCTTCTTGTGTGCCTGTCACACCATTTGAAACTAGTGGTGCAGTCTTAGATGCAAAATCACTTGCGCCATTTCTTACGCATCCTGAAGTCCTTGGCTTAGCCGAAGTGATGAACTATCAAGCAGTCGCTTCAAATGAGCAAACGATTATCGATAAATTGCAACTAATGCACCAAAACAATAAAAAAATCGATGGCCACGCTGCTGGTATCCACGGGGACGATCTAAACGTCTACTTGACTGCTGGCATACGTACAGACCACGAGGCAACGACCGCCGAAGAAGCAAAAGAACGTTTAGCACTAGGTATGTATTTGATGGTTCGAGAAGGAACCGTAGCAAAAGATCTACATGCTCTGTTACCTGCGATCACACCGGACAATTCACGACGCTGTTTATTTGTAACTGATGACAAACTGATCAATGATCTAGTAGCAGAAGGCTCGATCGATCATATCGTCCGCGAAGCAATCTTGGCGGGTATGGACCCACTACAAGCAATCCAAATGGCTTCATTGAATGCGGCAGAATGTTTTGGTTTACAACATTTAGGAGCAGTTGCGCCAGGCTATCAAGCAGACTTTTTCTTAACTGATGACTTGAACAAATTGCCGATCAATACGGTTTTCCATCAAGGAGAAACGGTTGTGGTAGATGGACAGTTGGTGCCTGATTCTACAGAAACAAACAATCAGCCTGCTATTGACGCATTACCAAAAATGGCAGTTCCGCCATTCGATTCAAATTCTTTGAAATTGGCTTTAGCTTCATCAACTGCTCATGTCATTGAGATCATCCCAAATAGCTTGTTGACAAATGATTTGTTGGAGCAAGTCCAAGTCGAGGACGGTGCTTTCACTCCTTCCATTGCAGATGATCAACTAAAAATCGCTGTCATTGAGCGTCACCATCGCACAGGAAATATCGGACTTGGCATCGTCAAAGGATTTCAATTAAAAAGTGGTGCCTTAGCGACTACGGTGGCTCACGATTCACATAATATCGTCGTCGTAGGAACGAATGATGAAGACATGCGTTATGCTGCTGAACGTTTGATCGAACGTGGCGGCGGAATGATCGTTGTAGATCAGGAAACCGAATTAGCTTGTTTACCGTTACCGATTGGCGGATTGATGTCTCTAGAACCTTTTGAAACCGTCAATCAACAATTGCTGAACTTGACTGAGCAAGCGCACAAGCTAGGAGCAAGCCAATCATTCGATCCTTTCTTGACACTTTCATTTCTAACGTTATCAGTTATTCCTGAATTGAAGATCACCGATATGGGTCTCTTCTCTTTTTCAAAATTTGACTTGATTTCCGTCTGTGACCAAAAAGAGTAAAAATGAGAACAAAAAAGAAGAGAAAGGAACTTGTTGTTCCCATTCTCTTCTTTTTCTATTTGTTTTTATCTACAAATTGTGCTTCTACACGATAGATCCGTTGTCCACGAGAAGAGAACTTCTCTTCATATTCTGTCATGATATTGTCTTCAAAATCACTTTGATGTAAATCAAGCCAGACTTTTTTCAGGCGCATGCCGTACTGTGAAAAACTAGCCAATGAATACTCAAACAATCCTTGATTATCTGTCTTGAAGTGGATCTCACCATTTGGTTTTAAGATTTCTTCATCGACAGCTAAGAATGTACGGTACGTCAACCGTCGTTTCTCATGTCTTTTTTTAGGCCACGGATCCGAAAAGTTCAAATAAATTTGATCGATTTCATTTTCTGAAAAGTACTCAGTCAAAGCGGAACCATCCACATGCAATAATCTCAAATTAGGTAGTGGTTCTTCCAATACTTTGTCTAACGCAATGGAAACGACACTCACTTGCATTTCGATCCCGATATAATTGATTTCTGGATGAGCTTTTGCCATCCCAGTAATAAACTGGCCTTTTCCCATACCGATCTCAATATGGATTGGTTGATCATTGCCAAACAATTCTTTCCATTTCCCACGCCATTTCGTTGGCTCACTGATGACGATCTCTGGATGAGCGGCTAGCATTTCTGCTGCATTTGGTCGGTTACGAACACGCATCTTTTTCTTCCTCTCTATTCCTATCAAAGATTGTTCCTTAGATTCTACTTATTTTAGCCTAAATTGCTAGGAGTCTTGCCCCTAAAAACAAAAAAATCAACTGAATATCCGAGCTTAACCACTAAAAATACGTTTAAGTTGTAAAATCTCTTCATTCATTCGTCGATAATCTTCACGTTTACAGTAGCGGGTGATTTCTTGTAATAAATTCATCACCGCATACCAATGTAACTTTTCTAAAATCTCATCTGTTGGTCGGATACCATAACTGATCAACCATTGGTTCCAGCTAGACAAAGGCACGTAATTTCCTAGAATAGTCGCAATATCCACAGCAGGATCAGCGAACATGATCGAATCCCAATCAACTAGATATAAATAATTTTTACAGACTAACCAATTCCGATGATTGACATCGCCATGGACGACTGCTAGTTTCTCTTTGTCCACAGAAGGGACTTGTTGGCATAAATAGCGATAAACAAGTTGCAAAAATTGATTATTTTTTAAGCTATCGGGTAAATCTTGTTCATAATATTGAAGCATTTTCTGAGGTGTCAATACCCTACCACCGATCCGAGAAAGCATCGTTTTTAAAGACGTCGAATGATGTAAATGATACAGCACATCTATGACATCATTTCTTTGACCGATCTCATTAGGCGTCAACAAGCGGCCTTCTAGCCACTCTTGTGCGGTCAACGTATCGCCATCCCCTGTTCGCTTTGTCCACACTAATTTCGGCGTAATGCCTTCACGAGAGAGTGCAGCGAGCATTGGCGTTGTGTTTCTCTTGATAAAAACTTTGTCTTTATCACGCATGCCTATGTATGTTTTTCCTGTGTCACCTTTGATGGGGCGTAACCGCCACTCTTGGTCTAACTGAAACTCCATCGCGCATTCTCCCGTCCTCTACTATATGTTTGCAGTACCTATTATTCTAGTCGCCCAAGTCTTGAACGTCAAGCACATATACGTTCTTTTTCCATGTTTTACTCTCTAAAAAACCAACTTTTATCAAAATAAAAAAGTGTCGGGCGATTTATTCTCATACTTTAGGTTTATTACACACGATTTTTACAGGATCAAAAAAGAGGAAAGTTCGAAAAAACATAAAGTGATTTCGGACTTTCCTACATGACATATACAGTCATTATAAAAAAATGAAGTTTTTCAGCTTATTTTTCAACTACTACTCCGCAAGTTTCTTTAAACGAGTTGGCACGTACCATTTGATTAAGAGTCCAGTGACAACAAGATAGACCAAGATTGGCAGCCATCTTTCGTTTCCTTCAAGGACAACCGCAGCAATCAAACCGAATAATAAAGCAACAAAAGTCAAAAGCCATGTCAAGAGACGTTGGATTGCTCCTTGTTTTTGACTTTCCTGAATAGGATACAATTGGACCAAGATCATATAGCGAAATTGACTGTATAAAGGTAATAACTGAAACCCGATCAAATACAGAAAGAGTGAACCAATACCTAAAGTAAAGTATAGATCGTTGATTCCTGCGATAATGATCGAACCGATCACTGTTAAACGCATATATAAGCCGATAAAGTCTGACCCTCTGGCAAAACGTCTAGCAAACAAATAAAGGTATGTGTTTTTTGTTTCTTTTTTGATTCCTTGTAACACAGGATCAAGATAGCGACGTCTTTTGACTTTCGCAGTGATCTCCGGCACATCTGTAAACAAGTTGATGAATTGATAGATTTGGTGCAACCGTTGTTTTTCTAACTGGATCATTTTTTCCCAATCCAAATGGGCGGACATATTTTTCCACAAGAACATATAATAAACGACCGCTTGCACGCTTGAAAGAACTAATCCCGCCCAGATATTCCCATAAAAAGAGAGCAGTAAGATAGCGAAAGACGATAGCCACCAACCATGTTTGAACAGATTTTTTCGTGTTTCTTCCAAACGATAAAAATCAGCACGTTTCACTTGTAAATGACTAGACTTCAAACTCCATAATATAAGTAGATACACAAAAAACATTGAAAAAGGTTGTTGCGTCGAAACAACGACCAACGGCATCGCAAATCCGCCTACAAGCCCTAGAAAAACCAGCGGAAAAATACAAGAATAGCGAAATGCTCGTTGCAAATATCCTCTCATCTCGTTTTCCTTTGGTAAAAGAAAAACGAGATCCGCAGGCTCCGCAAAAGTCGCAATTTTTCCAACGAATAAGCAAAGCAACCAGATCACTGAAACGATGACCCCTCCAATTGAGAAAGGTGCATGAAGTGTTTTTAACCAGTTAGAATAATAAAGCCCTAATCCCCCAATCAAAAACAAACAGACCAATACAAAATGATCGTTGAACACATAGCGTAAATATTTCATCATTTTTTTATGATGTTTTGCTAGTCTTTTTTGAAAAAAATCACTCATAGCCTTGCTCCTTCGTCAGCGCGATGTAGATTTCATCTAGTGACGCTTCTGGCATCTGAAAAGCAACCTGTAACTCTGCCAACGTGCCATCTGCTCGGATCTCTCCTTCATGGAGAACGACAAAACGATCACAATATTTTTCAGCAGTTGCTAAAATATGCGTAGACATCAAAATACCTGATCCTTCATTTTTCATTTCAACCATCAATTCCAGCAACGCATTGATTGCCAGTGGATCCAGACCGAGAAATGGTTCGTCAATGATATACAATGATGGCTCAATCAAAAAAGCACACAGAATCATGACTTTTTGTTTCATCCCTTTTGAAAAATTGGCAGGAAACCACTCTAAACGGTTGGACAAACGAAATGTCTGTAACAACTTCTCTGCCCGTTTCATCGCAACATCCATTGGAATATCATAGGCCATAGCCGTCACTTCGATGTGTTCTTTTAACGTAAGTTCTTCATATAATGAAGGTGTTTCTGGAATATACCCAATTTGCTTACGATAGCTTTCAACATCCTTTTTTAGAGTTAATTGATTGATTTCGATTTTCCCTTTCGTCGGTTGCAATAAACCAATGATATGTTTGATCGTTGTACTTTTCCCGGCGCCATTCAACCCGATCAATCCAACCATCTCTCCTGGCTGAACGGTAAAACTGATATCTTTCAAAACAGGTAAATGTCCATAACCACCTGTAACATGTTCAATATTTAAACTCATCTTTCTTCCTCCGTTAATATACTGTTCTCATTATACCACGAAGAAAATCACGTCCAATTATTTTTTACGCACATTCTCATGAACTTATGTTAAAGTTGAGGTAACGAAATTTGAACGGAAGAAAGGTGTTTTTAATATGGACAATTGTATATTTTGTAAAATCATCAAACAAGAAATCCCGAGCTACAAGATCTATGAAGATGAAAAAATCTATGCGTTCTTAGATATTTCTCAATCAACTAAAGGTCATACGTTGATTATTCCTAAAGAACACGTCACTGATATCTTTGAATACAATGAAGAATTGGCGAGTGATGTTTTTGCTCGCATTCCCAAAATCGCTCGTTCAATTGAAAAAGCATTTCCTGAAATGGAAGGGTTGAATATTATCAACAATAATAGAGAGTTAGCTTATCAGACCGTTTTCCATTCCCATATCCATTTGATTCCGCGCTATAGCAAACAAGATGATTTCTCCATCCACTTTGGGAACCATCAAGCAGATTATACAGCAGAAGAGATGACTGCCATCCAAGAGCAAATCAAAGAGCAGGTGATGAAGCATGGTTAAAAATTTTCTAAAAGGACTAGCTTTCGGTGCCGTTACCGGTGCCGCAGCTGGATTATTATTTGCCCCGCGGAGTGGAAATGAAACAAGAGAAAAATTGATTGAAGAATTAGATGAAGCAACGGAATTGACCAACGAATTAAATAACAGTTTGAATCATTTTAAACAAGCGTTATCCGAAACAAAAAGAACAGCTGAAACCGTTATTCCAACTTTTCAAGAATCGATTGAAAAAGACATTGAAAATTTTAAATTTCAAGCTGAGCCACGAGTTATGCAGATTCAAGAGCAAGCAGAAAAACTGTCTTCGCATTTCCCTGAATCCTTGACAGACGTGCAATAATGAGCAAAAACCAAGCACTTTTGTTATGTATATGTCTTTTTTATGTATCAAGATGATTGGAATGTGACAAAAATTTGAATTTTGTTTGAAACTATCGGGCAGAACGTTTTTATTCACCGGTAGTTATGGTATAGTTATATTTGTGAAAACCAATAATAAATTACAGGAGTGCAAATTTTAAATGAAAAAGAAAAAAATAATTTTAGCTGCGACAAGTGCGTTAGCTATTCTAACACTAGCAGCTTGTTCTGGTGGCGGGGATACAAATAAGGATATCGTAACCATGAAAGGCGGTACGATCACCGTCGCTGATTTTTATGAGAAAGCAAAATCTGAATCAGCAAACCAACAATTACTTCAACAAATGGTCATCTATGATGTATTTAACAGTAAATACAGCGATAAAGTATCTGATAAAGAAGTAGATGCTGAATTCGATAAAACGAAAGAAACTTACGGCGATAGCTTCGAGTCACAATTAGAAGCAGCTGGTTTTACTGAAGAAAGCTACAAAGACTTCCTTCGCAACAACCTTGTCTTCAAAGCAGGGATTGAATCTCACGTAAAATTGACAGACGAAGACTTGAAGAAAACTTGGGAAACATTCCATCCAGAAGTAGAAGCACAAATCATCAAAGTTGCTAGTGAAGACGAAGCAAAAGAAGTGAAGAAATCAGCTGACGACGGCAAAGATTTCGAAGAGCTAGCAAAAGAAAAATCAACTGATACAACAAAAGACGATGGTGGGAACATCAAGTTTGATTCAGAAACACAAACTGTTCCAGCAGAAGTCAAAGAAGCTGCTTTCAAACTTAAAGACGGTGAGATCTCAGATGTGATCACTGCAACAAACACTTCTACTTATGCTACAGAATACTATGTCGTGAAAATGGTCAAAAACCAAGATAAAGGTAACGACATGGATAAATTCAAAGATCAATTAGAAGAAATTGCGACTCAAGCAAAAGTAAATGACAGTGAATTTACAACAAAAGTAATCGGTGAAGAACTAAAAGAAGCTAATGTGAAAATCAAAGATGACGCATTCCAAAACATCTTGACACCATTTACTACAGCTACAACAAATACAACTTCAACTGAAGACTCAGCAACAGAAAGCTCTGAAACAAAGACTTCTGAAACAAAATCTACTGATTCTACTGAAGCATCAGAAACAGAGCAAAGTACAACTGAATCTACAAACGAATAATCCTTTGACTTTTACAGGAAAAATGGACAGGAAGAGAATTCTCTTCCTGTCCATTTTTATCATCGAATAAAAGAAAGTGGCATCGCTATGTTGCACCAGTCACTCCAAAAAGTTCACCTAACTTTTGAATAGAGAGCATTGTTTGTCTTCTGTTTGATGTGTTGAGGATGGCATAGAGGTAAATTAGAGGGACAACTCAAACAGCATTCATCCCCGATTGTGGCTAGAGCTCTTCTACCTAATTTAATTTCCATTCTTTTTCTTTTTACTCACTAATTAACTAATTCTAATGATGGGAAGAATTAGACAGAATCAATCAAATCAGCTTCATCACCCGTTTGTAGCTCAAGGATCTTTTTTGTTAAATTCGCCCAATCGACCACTCTTGGAGGATCTAGCCATACAATGACATTCGTTGATTCACTATCATAGACATCATTCATATTGGTGATCACGATATCTGCCTCATGATGAAGATTTGGATCAATGATTGCCACATTTAAATTCACATACATCGCTAAATTCTTTTTGATAAACTCATTGTAAAGTTCTCCATAAGAAAAATCGATACCAATTTTGACCGGTACTTTCAAATGATCTACTGGGACCGTATGGATCAGTAACATCAAGTAATTAAAAAAAAGAATACTTTTATTTCTTGAGAAATCGCTAAATTCATCTATGATATTCTTCGTATATTCTAGTAAAAAAAGATAGAATTCTGGATAGGTTTGATAAAAGAATTGAGTATCTATTTCTATTCTATTGAACTTTTCTATCGGATAATATTTACTCGTAAAATGTACTCTTTCTAATCCCTTCAATAGCTCACTTTTTATAGCGGGCGCTAATCGAGTAAAATTCTTTTCTACTTTATTCACAAACAATTGATTTAATAATTGGATCTTACTATCTTCATTCCTATTGATATAGCTATCATCTAGCTTATTGTAGCTATATAACCATGCTAAAAGATAGTACGTATAGTTGATAGAACGTAGAGAAAGTGTTTGTTTTAATCTTAATGTTTCTGCTTCATCAAAAAAATGAACGATTTCATCTTTAATGTTGATCTCTTCTCTAGTATTCTCTATTTTTCCAAGCGCTAAACAATGAAACAATTTCTGTTTTTCATAATTAGAAAATACAAACATCTGTTGTAATGAATCCATTATTTGTTCAACTTCCGAAATTATTTTTTGTTCATATACATCTTCAAAAGACGGGTTGATCAGTAAAAATAAATGATACATAAAAAATAAAATGTTTGTTCTACTGCCAATCATCTTTCCTTTTTCAAGTGTGATATTGTAGTAGTTTAATTCTTTTTGTAGACGTTTTATCGTTTTGTACGCCACTGAATAACTGACGTGGTGCTCCTCCATAAAATCTTCTAACGAGGTAAATTCTCTACTAAAAATAGAAATAAGTAATGCAGTGGATAATGATTGTTTAATGTACTTGGATAGAACGTAATTACTTGTATAATCACCATTGATTTCTAAAATAATTTCTACATTTTCAGTCGATAGTTTAAAGCTTTCACTCAAATCCCAGTCGCTAATATCACTTTTCAAATTGTCAATGGTCTTTTTCACAAGAAAAGGAGACAATTCTAGTTCCTCCTGAAGTTTTGACAATGATTCAGTCAAAGTGACACTTCTTTCAAGATACTTTAGTAAGTTGTAGCTTCTTCTATCTTCTTTATTTAGTAAAAATTCATAATCCATTAGTAAATCAACTCTTTCTTCCGTAAATTACTGTTCCTACTAATTCATTCACAAGGTCTAAATAAAAATTAGTTCTTGGCTTACCTCCTGCTCCGCTTGGATCATCTTTCATGATTGCTTCTACTGAGTAATCATTGAACAAATCTTCTGAAAGATCTAGTCTTTTATTACGCTTTGTCTTCTCTGTTTCTTCCTCAGTTGTTTCTGTAGTATGTTCTTCTTCCTCGTTTTCCTGAGGTTCTTCACTTTCTTCTAAAATGGCTTCTACCACCTGATTTGTATTGTCTAAAGGCTCAATTTGTTGGCTAGGATCCGCTGGATTATAGATTGGATTTTGGTTTTCTTCCGCATAAACGCTCGTCTCCAGCCGAAAAAACGATAAGAGCAAGGTACTCCACAATAAAATATTTTTATATCTCTTCATAGGTTTCACACATATCGCCAAATCGTATAGTTTCCTATCATTAAAATGAAAAGGATGATTAGAATAGGAACTACACTATATTTCACAATACTCCTTCTCATTATTTTTCTATCATTGTTTTCATTCCTCTGTTGTATGTGTTCAATATGTTCTTCTACCTCATCTAGCAACTTAGCCACAATAACGATCCTCTTGTCAGTGATTGTTGGCTGATTACAAGTAATAATTGTTAGTTGTGCATGATCCGTATTTTCCAATACACTAAAATCTGTTTCCATAACAAGTTTATTTTCAACAACTTCATAGTTCAGACCCTTTGACAAGTACTTTACATAAATCTTATCACCTACTTCCAAGTTCGTGACATTCCCTAGTAAAATTTCTGCCATGCCCAAATGATGACCGAACAACAACATATTTTCAGTTTCTGGATTTCTTTCCGGATACATCGATCCTACACCAAATAGCATCTGATCATTATTCAATCCTGCAAAAATAGGTGTATTGATATTCTGACTTGGAATAACGATTTCTCCAATCGCTTCTCCTATACTTTCTGAGCTAGTATACAAATAATTCTCTAATGTAGGTAAATGAATGATTTCATTAGGTTTTTGAGGTGGTAATTCTGACGAGACTACCACTTTAGTCGTTTGAATCCTGATCAGGGTTAGCGTGTTTTTTATTACAGGAAATGAAAGCAAACTTACACCTATCACGAAAAGTAGATGAATCACAAATTTAATCTTCTTTTTCCTCATTTTTCTTTTTTCTCCAAAGTAGCCAAAGAATCAACAACACTACTAATAATAAGAGCAATGCTCCTATTAAGAGATACATCCAAGTATGATCTTCTGGGATCGTGACATCTTTTGCATTTAGTTCTCTTGCCACTTGCCCATCAATTGTAAAATCTTTTTCAAAAGTCCAATAATTCCTGTATTTGATTGGTCCCCCCTCAGTTTCTCTAACAAATTCACCTGATTCATCTTCATTCGCAAAAACAGTGGCTCTTATCTTATATTCACCTGGTTCGAGCGCAGCACCATTTAAAGAAGTGGGGAAATCAAATCGCGTATTAGGTGCAATCTGTAATTTTTCCTTATCCTCTGCATATAATACTGTATCATTCCCTTTTTTTGTGATTTTTGTTTGGAGGTTCACTTGATTGATATAGGTTTTTTGATCATTTTGAAGAGTTGCCAAAATCACGTTTCTTGCATTGATCTGACCTGGCTCTACTTCATGAAGTATCAAGTTAGGTGCTACTTTATTTTCCGTTTGTCTCATCAGCAATGCGACAACATACGAATATTCATTTTTTATGGAGAGACCTTGTTGATCATCTCCACTTTGATCTTCTTCCGTGATTTCTTTAAAGGTGATACCTCCTGCTAAGACACCATCAAAGATTGTTTTTGGCATATTGACTTGAAAGACGATTGTTTCTTTGCTTTGCGGTGCTAACGTCACTGTCTCTGGGTATTCAACATAATCTGCAATATCAATATCTAAACTATCGTCTTTCTCAATATTGTTTTCTCCATATTCAACTACTACATTTGAATTGGTGGTCACACTATTTAAAGAAACATCAACTTTTACTTCTTTATCTGTATCATTTCTTAATTCAACGGATAACTCTTCTGTTTGTTCGGGATCAAGTCTAATATCAAAATAGGTTTTAGTTCCATCTATTTGACTGTCTGGGGGTGTAGTCGTGATAGCAAAATTGAACTCACTCGCAGACACAGGTATATTGGAAAAGAGAGCCATTAAAACAAATAATAGGACCCATTTTATCTTTCTTTTTTGTTTCACTTTACTTCCTCCTATACGGTATGTAAGGCATTTGAGACTAACAGGATACGTCATCATCCAAAAGCTACTAATAATGATAGTCATGAACACATCATGACCATGTCTAAAATAGTAAGAAGCATTTTGACTAGAAACCGAAATTCACAAAAATTTAAAATCAATTTTTGTGAATTTCTTCTTATTTTCTATAATGGACGATGCGGTCCCAATCTCATCTCAAATTCCTTGATCCATTGATTAATTCCCTGGTGTATCTGATAATGTCCAAGTTAATCTAGTCGCATATTTTTCGGCATACTTTGTCGTTGCTCCAGGAACATTTAATTCAATACTTGTATCTGCTGTTGGAACACTTCCCCAAGCAAATAGGTATGTGCCTGCTCCGTTACCAACACGAGCAGTCATCACGGTTGATTGTGCACCATTTGCATCCAGTACGATATCCGCCGCTCCATCTGGTGCACCAGATGTTGAAGCAGTGACCACATTCCCGTTTCTTAAACGGATCGTTGCACCTGTTAAGACTTTTCCGCTAGATGAAGTAAATTGACCTTCTTGATTCACTTTGAGTGTCCAACCTGCTTCTGTTCCACGATTATCTGTCACCTGTACGTAATTGGGGCCTTCTTTGATATCAGCCAAGGGGTTGCCATTTTCATCCAGCTCTCTGTACTTTTGTGATGCAGCAAAATATGTTTCATCTTTAGAAGTGATTTTTTGCATCCCAAAGTCTAAACCTGAGGCATAGTCGATCGACAAAGGCCCATTTGTTCCTGGATCAGGATCACCACCTCCTGGCTCCGTTGGGTCAATTGGAGCTACTGGATCTACTGGATTCGTTGGATCAACTGGAGTTGTTGGATCAGTATTTGGTACAAATTGAACTACCCCATTTGAAGTGTATACGCCCCCATCTGCTGCAAAAGCGGTTGTGGAAACGCCCAATGTGCTCAATGCAATTGTTGCTATAATAAACTTCGATGTTTTTTTCATTTGTTATTTTCTCCATTCTTCCATTCATTTAGTTATGGTACGTCTTCAAGCGTCCAAGATAACGTGCCTACAAATGTTCCGACTCTTTGAAATTCGACAGGGACTGTTGCTTTGATCCCATTTTTAGTTTGCGGATCTAGTAAATGTGACAAGTTTATTTCGCCTTTTTGAGTACTATCGCTAATGACTATGCTCGATTCACCGATTTCCATGGAACCGTTTGCCGTCATAAAAGACAGAACACCTGGTATCTCGAACCCGTTATTTGTTAACGGTGTATGTTGTTTTAATTGTAAACGCCAGCTACTCGAATCCCGCTCATCCATGATTTTCAACTGTCCGGTCGGTTGTCCAAAAATAGTCAATGTTGTTGCCGCTATTTTATGGCTACCAAAATCAAAACGAGTGGGTGCTTCAGATAGAAACAGGCGACCGATTCGGTAATAAAAATAGATATCATCAGTAGTTTCAGAAAATACATCTTCGGTATTTCCTGAATCAGATACAAAAACATATCCTCCGATGACTAAAGGCTCTTCTTTATACGAATCTCCAATTACTCCTATAATCGTTTTCGGTGGTGCAACATCTTGTTGTGTATCGATATCTTTGTAGTAGACTTGGATCGTCTTTTCTTTTGGTTGCGCTATAGTAATACTTACTTCATTTGATTTTTTAATAAGAACCGATTCTTCTAAATATTCAAAATTGGTCGTTATTACTTTTTCTGGTGTACCATCATCCAATACGGTTTCTACCTCTAGCAATAATGGTTGTTTTGAAATAAGATGTTTTGCTAAATCCACGGTAAGCCGATTTCCTGTAACCGTAAATTCTGAATCACTTATTGGCTTTCCGTCAAGGGTGATCGAACGAGGATTAGGTCCTAGTTCGGCTGGAAGCTCAATACTCGCTTTAGGATTTCTTTGATCGATAAAAGTACCTTCTACATTAAGTGTTTTCCTAATAAAAATTTGATCGTTTTTTACTGCTTCTCCTGTCAAACCATATTCACCGTCATTTACTTTGACATGTGCTTCTGATGAGACACTCGTCGGTAACTGCGTCATTGCCAACGCATTTTCTTGTACGAATGTCCCTGTAGAAGAAGTGAATCCCCAATAAACTTCATTTCCTCCAAATTGTGTATTTAGATTTGAAACCACATGAGAGTTACTTCCTACGCCACTTAGATCATACGATAATCTTCTCTCTGCCGCATTCCATTGGACCGTTAACATGCGCCAAGTCCCATTCGATAAAAATGTAGGAGCGACAGTCACTCCAGAGTGTTCCCCCGTATAATGATTGTTATTTGATTTTGGCGTAACAAATGCTACGTGACCAAATCCTGTATCTGCGCTGATTTCTCGATCCATTCGATTCGAAGTTCCGGTATTCTTGTACGTATCAAATTCAATCGATAGCGCATTTCTAATAAATGGACGATTGGCAGCTGTTGCATAGGCTCCGATACCCATTCCAGGTGATCCAATCACCTGCTGAGGTGCCGTATTCATTCTTGGATCATTAGTCAAAGTAAAGGTCATCCCATCTCCAGCGTTCTCAAGATTATTACCCAAATACAAGTAACTTTTAAAGGTGAAATCTGAGAGTAAGCTCACTTTATCCTTAGACCAAATTGCCCCGATTTGTGAAGTTCTTGCTGGATTCAATTGCAGTAATTTACCATCTTCTAACAAGCTTGTACTTGCCCCGATTGGAGATTGGAATACCTCATCGATCGGAATGATTTTCGGATCATTTGGTAAGGTTATTGAGTAGGGGGTTATGCTTGAACGGACAAATTCTGGATCTCTTTCAAGCAAATTTTCTTCTTGATTACTTTCCTTCTCTTCAGAATCACTTGATTCCGTCTCTACTGGGTAATCACTTGTCTCTTGTTCTTTGGTTATTTCGAATAACTCTTCACTTGTGACAGTCTGCTCATGTTCTTCCAAAGTTTCACTCATAGAGGAGGGATCCTTAAGTTTCTGATCCTCAGTTAGAAAAGAAGAAGAAATCGTCGCCGTTAATAGCGTGCTTAAAACAAGTGTGAATAATTTTCCTCGTAACATCTTTTTCCCCCCTACTTTTTAAATTTCCGGAACATCTGTTAATGTCCAAATGAGACTCGTTTGGTACGTCACTGCATCTTTCGGAGTATATCCAGGTACGGCCAATTGGATATCCTTTGTGACACTGACCGTTTGGATTTGCCCGTGTTCGTCTCGCTCTTTTATTTCGACAACTTTCCCCCAATAAGTCGACCACGTCCCTGCTCCGGAACCTGTTTTTGCTGCGACAAGCACGGACTCTTCACCTGGTACTAAAATGACTTTCTCCATCGCTTCAGGCTTGAGCATACTCACTGCATTACTGTTCACAGTTGGGTTTGCTAACATGATTTGAGCCCCCGCCAAAACATTGTTCAATGTTTTGCTTGTTGCAGTCAGCTGTTCGCTTTGCTTCACTTTTAAGGTCCAACCGCTATTCGTTCCACGATTATCTGAAATTTGGACAAAGTTCGCTGTATTTCCTTGGTTATCTTGATACGCTTGTGCTCTAGCAAAATACACTTGATCTTTGTTTGAGATACGATTATTGCCAAACTTCAAACTTGAAGCATAATCAATTGATAAAGGACCACTCGTTCCTGGATCTGGCCCATCTGGTTTAGTTGGATCAACTGGCCTTACTGGTTTTTCTGGATCTGGATTCTCTGGATTTACAGGATATGTCGGCTCTAAGTTTGGAATAAACTCGACTAAACTGTTTGATTCGTGCTGTGTCTTCTCTTCGGCAAATCCTTCGATCGATAAAACTGAACTTCCTAGTAAAGTTAAAATTGAGACATACAATAAAACTCTTCTCATAATGGTTTGTCCCTTTAAAAAAATCAATTTGGTGTATTTTCTAATGACCAAACCAATTTAGTTGTATATTGTTGCGCCAATTTAACTGATTTCCCTGGGATTGTTAATTGAACAGCGTCCTTATTGTCTGCTTCATCTGCACCAAATCGATAAACCCAAGTTCCAACACCTGTTCCTGCAGCTGCATTGATTGCCAACGTCCCGCTCAGACCTGGAGTCAAGGTCAATTTATTATTGACTGTTGTTGGCGTATACTGAGAATCTACAATAGATGCTGCTTGTCCCTTAGTAAAGCTCAACTCTGCACCCACAAGCTCAACACCTGCACTTGTTTTAAACTGTTCTGGTTGAGCAATACTTAGTTTCCAACCTGCTAAGGTACCACGCTTATCTGTTACTTGAACATACGTTGGTTTCTTAGAACCATCTTGCATCTCATCTGGAGCTGCATAGTAAGTTTGCGTAGCTGAAGAAATCTTTTGCGTTCCAAATTTGAATTTTGAACCATAATCGATCGACAAGGCGCCACCTGTTCCTGGTCCTGGAGGATCTACTGGATCTACTGGTTTTTCTGGATCCGGATTTTCTGGATCCACCGGCGGTGTGACTTCGTTGTCGCCTGCTTCAAAAGTGATTGTTCCCTCTGTGTTGTATTCTTTCGGAAAAACATCATTCGCAGAAACCTGAAGGCTCCCAGCGACGATTCCTAATAAAACAATAGTTGATAACATAGAAATTTGTTTTTTCATTTTATTTATACCCCTTTTTCTTTTTTTCGTTAATAATCAAAATTGACAGCCCACTAAGCAGAATAAAACCGATTTGCTCGTATATCGGGGGAAGATAGTCCCCTGTCCTCGGTAAAACGACCATGCCAGCTACTCGTCCATCATTCAAATACTTTGAATGGTATAACCCAATGCCGCTTGCGGTAGGTTGATCTTCCTTTTCATACTCATAGCTTCCATAAAAACTTGTCTCCCCAATCGACTCACTTTTATTTTCTACTGCATCCGTTCTTACAGCAGTCACTACAAATAGAAACAATACTACGATAACGGATAAACTTTTTTTCATCTGACTCTCCCTTCTTTTACTTTGATTAATCGTTATCGAGTTAAATTATAATAAAATTTTTCAGATTTTAATTTTTTTTTATTTTGATATAATTCAAAAAAAGAGATTAAAGGGGTATATTCATTACTAAATCAGAGGTTAATACACTGTTTAATAATTTTTGTTATTTAATAATTTGCCTAAATCAAGCCATATGTTGAATATTAACAGTTTTATAGCTTATACTTCCAGATATATTCTCACTTTTAAATTTATATTTTTTCTCAACAACTGAATTTTTTTTGGATTCGATTTATTTTTATTCATCATTAAGAATAAAAATAATTCAAATCCAAAGTCATATCATTCTTTAAATAGTGAACTTAACCCTAATAATTCAAATCATTTTCTAACTTTATAGATAACTCTTTTCTATTTCCGATTGACTTAATATACAGCTTTTTTATTTGTATTTTTTTTCGCATAACGAAACTACTATATTGTTTCATCATTTTCTCTCTCTATAGATTGAATGTTCATCCATCTTATCGAACGAATTTATTCTAAACTGGATTACTCTCTTTGATAGAGATCAAAAAAAAGATGTTGGCATAGTACGCCAACATCTCTAAACTATTGAAATAAACAACTAATTGTTTTTTTAGAAACTTTTTGCAATCGTCACTCATTGAATCCGTCTTTGTATTTCTATTTCGGTACATAAAAACTACGATTATCTAAGCCAAATATCCGATCCGTATACTTTCCTGGCTCTGTTTGACGAATCGCAGTAGTCATCATTTGCATCGAAGCATCGATCGTGTCGATTTGATGTAAAACTTCAGCTTCCATGATCCTAGGACGAACGGGTGAACCATATTCAAGTAACCCATGATGTGATAGCACCATATGACGCAAAATCAGTACATCCTCTTCATCTTCGCTGATTTTCAATGCTAAACAAGCCTTCGTGATTTCTTCATCCACTAAAACTAAATGCCCTACTAAATTACCGGCTAACGTGTATTCTGTTGCCATTGAACCAGATAATTCAATCACTTTCCCTAAATCGTGTAGGATGATCCCTGCATAAAGTAACGGTCGATTCAACTCAGGATATTCATCTGCGATTGCTTTACCTAAATGCAACATTGATACGGTATGGAATGCTAAGCCACTAGCAAAGGCGTGATGGTTTCGTTTCGCTGCGGGATATTCAAAAAATTGTTTTTGATATTTGTTTAATAAGTAACGCACGATACGATTCCAATGTGCATTTGTGATTTCAAATAACAATTGATTGATTTCTTCTTCCATTTCTTCTTTTTTCAATGGCGCTCGTTCCATGTACAAACTTGGATCACTTGGTTCATCGACTCTCGTTAAACGCATGTGCAAGATCTTTACTTGAGGATTCCCTTGATAGACCTCTCGTTTACCATTTAAAAAGACGACTGTTCCCGGCGTAAATTTTTTGATTTCATCTTCTGACGCATCCCAATATTTACCATCGATCGTTCCTGATGTATCTTGAAACGTAAAAGCGATAAATTTCTTGCCATTTTTAGCGATTCTGACATCTGCATTTTTGATCAAAACAAATTGCTCGAATTGTTCATCAACGACTAATTCACGTATTTTTTTCACTATTTGCACCTTCTAACTTTCTCACAGATTGTTCTAGCTCATGATAATAGCTTACCATTTCTTGGTCAGAAGACAAGCAGATTACTTGATAGGTTTTACTAAATTCAGCTAATAATTTAGCTAAACGATATTTTCTCTTATGATCGTAGTGTAGCCAACCATCATCAATGATCACTGGACAAATCGCTCGTTTGGCTTCCAAAGCAAGATAAGCAAACCGCATCGCCATGATCATCTGGTCCTTTGTTCCTGTTGAGAGTTCATAGATCGGAAACTCATCCGTACCATTCATTAGCGTCAATGTATCATTTTTCAAGCTTATTTCTTGGTATTGTCTGTCAGTAAGGACACTGAGATAATCACCAGCTAATTTAAGTAACTGAGGTAGCTGTCTCTCACTTAATTCCGTTGAAAGATCACCTAAAAATGTCCCCGCAATCACCAAGCCTCCCCACTCCTCAAACAAGGCTTGTAGTTGCGCTTTTTGCAAACTCTCTTGCTGGTACAACTCATCTAATGTTCCATCTTGTTGTAGACCCTCGATTTGCAGCTGCAATCGTTGGCGTTGTTCACTCTTCGTACTTTCTTCTCGTTTTAGTTCTTGTAAACGTTCGGATTCACGAGCAAGCTGAGTTTGTAACTGTCCGTAAGTTATCGTGTGTTTAAATATTGGTGAAAGGATCTGATTCAGTTCTTCAAAACGGGCTTGTTGTTGTTTCGTTTTTTCCGCTTTTTGTAAAAAGATCGGTACTTCTGACGGATAAGAAAGGTTCGCCGCAATAAACTGCTCCTTGTGTTCTTCCAACCACATTTTTTGTTTCTTTTTCAGGGCGTTGATTTCTTGTTTCAATAAAGTATTTTGTTGATAGCTTCTAGCATACTTCATTTGTTCCATTTCTTGGATAAACGTTGCTAACAGATCCATTTTTTCAGAAAGTGATTGATGTTGGAGTGGTAACCACTCTTTTGCTAGGTCAAATGCCCCTTCTATCTGTAAGAGCTGTTCTTGGATTTCTCGTTCCCGTTCTTGTTTCTTTTGAAAAACAGCAAAAAGTTTTTGGTAATCTGTTACTTCTTGGCCATCATTTTTCATCGTTTCAACCGTATTCATCGACCCTAATGAATGAGTATACGCAAAATCAGCAACTGCTTGTGCCAAGTTTTGTCGCTTACGTTTGTTCTCATTGATCGTTTGATTGATTTCTTCTAATTGTGCCAATACGATATCCAGTTGTCCTAGTTTCTCTTGCCATTTCCCTTTGATTTCTGGTAATCCTTGATCAGTCGTTGTCTTCGCGTTTTTACGAGTCAATGTATAGCCAACCACTCCTAAAGCAAGCAACGGCCCTAAGATTTTCCATGGCATAGGTAAGAATAAGCCAACTACAGCTAGCACTACAGCACCAAGATAAAATTTCAAAAAAGACTGCTTTTCTGGTTTTTCTTGAATTGGTCTTGCTTGAATCAACAGCGGGTGGGCAACTTCTAAGTCATTGATCTCTGCTTCTAGCGTTTGCTGCTGTTCCTTCACAATATCAAAACGAATCGCTAACTGATTGTATTGATCGTTTAATTGTTGCGACATCGTATACAAAGATCGCCACTCTTCATCTTCAAGAAATTCTTGTGGTCGTTGCAATCGATCCCAACGCCAACGCTGTTCTAAGACTTTCAATTCAGACTCGGTTTCTCTCGTTTCTACTTGCAGTCTTTGCCATTCACTCATTAATTGCTCAGTGGAAAATTGCTTTTGTTGGAGTGCTTTTAGTTCTTGTTCTTGCTCTAAGTAGAAATAATAGCGTGCAGATTGCTGATCCATTCCACTATGTCGTTCTAAGGAAGCCTCGAGTTCCTCCAGACGTTCATTCATTTGTTGATAACGCTTGGTAAATACTTCTAAGTCTTGTATCAATGATTCATCTGGTACTTCTGCCAGCATACTATTTTTCAGTGATTGCCATTCTTCATATAAAGAAAAATTCAATTCTTGTTGATGATATAAGGTAAGTTTTTGATCAACTTGTTCGATCTCATGCAATAAGAGCTGTTGTTGTTCTGCCAGCCGTTGCTCTTCCATGATCCATTCACTATAGATCGCCTCTTGCTCTTGCTTCTGTCGAATCTTTTCTTGGAGGTATTTCCATTCATTCAGACGCTGATTGATCACTAATTTTTGCCCTTTTCGCTTAAACAGCTTATCTGCTGATTGATAATATTCTTGTCTTTTTTGAAAGACATGTGAACTTCCAGTGATTCCTAATGAGATCAGTGCATCATGCAATTCTTTTTCTGTTAAGTGGGCGAGTTCACTCAGTTGCTCTTGTTGAAACGTAAAAACCTGTTGGAACAACTCCTTTGTCAAAGGTGATAGTAGTTTTTCCAAGAGTTCATCGCTCCCACTTTGACCATTGAACGTGACCTTCGCTTTCCCTCGATTCTGTTGCTTATACCTTTCAACATAGATTTCTCCATGGATAGGATGTTCCAACCATATTTTCCCACCATATGCAGAGCCATCTCTAGGCGTATAGTCTTTCTTTTTCTTTCCTTTAGAAGGAAAGCCAAAAAGAATTGCTTGGATAAATTGGTAGATCGTCGATTTTCCCGCTTCATTCTCTCCATAAATCAACTGATTGCCAGAGCTAAAATCAAAAGTTTGTTGTCGCCATTTTCCAAAAGCTGCTATTTCGATCTTTAATATGTTCATTCAGTATCCCCCTCGAACAAAAAGTCTTGGCGAATGATTTCTTGAGCCTTTTGTAACGTAGATTCTTGAAAATCCGGTAGTAGATTCAACACTTTCACTGCCTCTTGATTTGTATAGGCTTCTTGGAGTATATGCTGAAAGTCTTCTCTCGCTTGGTAATTTTCAAATAATTGGTCAAACATCAGCGACGATGCGGATAAAGAAATTTTTGCATCATTTTCTCTTTCTAAAGTAGATATACGCCAAATAACCAAATTCAAAAATTTTCGTTTCATTTCTTCTTTCAAATAATCTAATAATTCTCCAGAGTGAATACGTTCCAATATCTCTTGGCTTAAATGTTCAAAATCAATAAATTCAATTTCAACAAGCGTCATAGTACTTGGTTCAATCAATTCTTGTTGGATTTTCTTCAATACATCCGTCGTTTCTCTCACTTCTTTGAGAGAAAGTTGCTTGCGTTCCCAATAAACTTCCGCAACCTTTAAAGGAGTCGTTTGACAAGTCGCTCCATGAAGTTCAACTAGAACGACTGAAGTAGACGATTCTTCTTTTTTAGTATGTCCCTGTGGAGCACCAGGATATAGAATCGTTCCTTTTTCATTCAATTTAGTGGGCACGTGGATATGCCCTAGCGCCCAATAATCATAGCCTTTTGCTTCCATTTGTGTAGGTTGAAATGGTGCGTAATTTCCTTGAATAGTTCCAATTTCACCATGATAGAGTCCAATATGGTAATCAACAGAAAAACGTGCTGGAAATTCTTGGACTTTTTCCTCAGTGATCCACTGTTTTGTATAACTGAAGCCGCTAAGTGCCACAGTTTCACCAGCATTTGTCGTCATTTGTTGTGTCTCGACACTTTCTGAGGTAAATAAAGAAAGATTTTCAGGAAATTCAAACCAATACCGCTCTTTTTGGTAAAAATCATGATTCCCGAATGTTAAAAAAACCGGAATATTCTGTTCTGCTAAGCGCTTGATTTGTTCTGAAAAATGCTTTTGGATCTTTAATGAAGGACGATGTTGATGAAAGCTATCTCCTACAAGTAATACAAAATCAACTTGATGTTGGATTGCTTGTTCCACAATGTTTTCAAGTACGGTCAAATTGGCCCGTAGTAATTTTTTTTGAACTTTTTCATCGATTCCAACTAATCCTTCAAACGAACGATCCATGTGCAAATCTGCCGCATGAATAAATTTGACCATTCTGTTACTTCCTCCCAATGTATAAATTAATAAAATACAGATTTGACTATATTACTTTACTAAAACAGATCGACATCTGTTGGCATTTTTTGTTTATCCACGGTTTATCATAACATTTCCATTACTTTTTTTCAGCAAAAAACCGAAAATTTGTTCGCATACGTACAAAAAAAACAGCTGAACTTTCGTTCAACTGTTTTTCATTTGCGCGGCGGCGTCCTACTCTCACAAGGGGCAACCCCTCACTACAATCGGCGCTAAGAAGCTTAACTTCTGTGTTCGGCATGGTTACAGGTGTATCCTTCTCGCCATCGCCACCACACTTGGTGTTATCTATTTCTGAGTAAATCTTGTTCACTCAAAACTGGATTTGAAGTATCAGTAAGAAACTCTCCGAGTTTTTCATTTTATTTTGGTTAAGTCCTCGATCGATTAGTATCAGTCCGCTCCATACATCACTG
>NZ_JAFLWG010000005.1:0-39861 GCF_017316315.1 Enterococcus sp. DIV1298c
TTTGGCTTTATGAGGTTTTTCCCAAAGGATAGGCTTTTAAAAACATGAAAGCTGAATATTACTATAAAAATATGTAATAATTACATCGACTAAATACTATAAATTGTCTCACGCTTTCCTGACTTGATAACAAGCACAAGAGCACAATCATCATGGATGATGCAAATAAGTCTGTATTTACCTATACGGTAACGCCAGAGTAAAATTCCACAAGTTAAGTCATAAGCCTTCTTCTTTCAACATATTTTGGAGACTAGCTGATTCATTAGTTAGATTTTTCAATACTTCATATCCGTCTTGCAAATCAAGATAATCTTCAATTTTTTCAGTCAATGCTTGTTTCATCAAAGTAGATAAAGGTTGACCCGTTAATTCTGCATAGCTTTGAAAGAAAGCTTCTTCCTGATCATTCAATCTTATCGTTATTATACCCATACTATTGATCCCTCCCCTTCTATTCAACTAATTGTAATATAATTGTTAATTTACAAAAAATCTATACACACCTTCTCTTAATCAATAAAAAAGCCA
The DNA here is from genome assembly GCF_017316315.1 of Enterococcus sp. DIV1298c. Lineage (NCBI taxonomy): Bacteria > Bacillati > Bacillota > Bacilli > Lactobacillales > Enterococcaceae > Enterococcus > Enterococcus sp. DIV1298c. The sequence goes on from NZ_JAFLWG010000005.1 coordinate 532, forward strand.
ACCAAGTAACTCAATGATTGAATCACTTGGTCAGCTATTGCACTTTTTTAAGTGTAAACTTAGTTCATGATTAAGATCATCTGCCAATCACTTCTAACAACTTAAATTTAATTGATTTTATTCTTATATTTCTAGAAATCATCTAAACGCATAAACGATCTGATTGATCCCAACCACCATAAAGTAAAAACCAACTAAAAAACTTAGCGTCAACGCAGAGGATAAAGGATTGAATAATAAAATGATCCCTAATAAGATACCCAAGATGTTGATGACTACGGTGAACCAATAATGACCTTCACTGATTCCTCTAAATAAATCAGCCGTAACTAAAGCTAAAACAGAATCAATAATGAACCAAATAGCGAAGACAAATGGTAATGCTACAACACCGGCGCCAATATTGAAGATGAAAAAGATCCCAATCAAAATATCAATGATCCCGACGACCAATGGCATCTTGCCTTTATAACCTGTCAGCTCTTTTACTTGTTTGCGCATAAATAACTCAAATAACCCTTTTATAATAGCAAAAACAGCAAATACAATAACGATGGCAACCAAGTTACCTACTGGATCACGAAAAGAAATCAAGGAAACTAAAACAAATAATATCCCTAATATCAGTGAACCCCAATCTACTTTTCTACTTTCTTTCATTTTTTATCCCTACTTTCTTCTTTATCTATTTCTATCTTACGCCCCCATTAAAATAACTTCAAAAATTTAGCACCTATGAAAATGCTTTAGTGGTAAAAAAACGTTTACCATCTTTTATTCCTTTAATTGTTTCACGTGAAACGTAAAGAATCACTGATTTCCTTGAAACTTTCAACATTCCCCTATATAATTCTAGAAGACTTGGCAAATATTATAAACATAAAGTGAGGAAAAAAATTGATTACTGTAAATGATGTAAGTTTGCACTTTTCAGATCGCAAACTATTTGATGATGTTAATATAAAATTCACTCCCGGCAATTGTTATGGCTTAATTGGAGCAAATGGCGCAGGTAAATCAACATTCCTTAAAGTATTATCTGGAGACTTACAACCTTCAACAGGTTCTGTTACATTAGGACCTGATGAACGTATGGCTGTTTTGAAACAAAACCACTTTGACTATGAAGAATATACTGTAATGGAAACAGTGATCATGGGGCATAAACGTTTGTATGAAGTAATGAAAGAAAAAGATGCCATCTATATGAAAGAAGATTTTACAGATGAAGATGGGATTCGTGCCGCAGAATTAGAAGGCGAGTTCGCAGAATTAAATGGTTGGGAAGCAGAGCCAGAAGCAGCTGTTTTACTTCAAGGATTGAATATTCCTGAAGAGTTACACCATCAATTGATGAGCGAACTAACAGGTGGACAAAAAGTGAAAGTGTTGCTTGCACAAACACTATTTGGTAAACCAGATGTATTACTTCTAGATGAGCCGACAAACGGACTAGATATCCAGTCGATCAACTGGTTAGAAGAATTTTTGATTGAATTTGAGAATACAGTGATCGTTGTTTCCCATGACCGTCACTTCTTGAACAAAGTATGTACCCACATGGCAGATTTAGACTTTGGTAAAATCAAACTTTATGTAGGAAATTACGACTTCTGGTTAGAATCAAGCCAATTAGCGACTAAGTTACAAGCGAATGCCAATGCGAAAAAAGAAGAACAAATCAAAGAATTACAAGACTTTATCGCACGTTTCAGTGCAAATGCGTCAAAATCAAAACAAGCGACATCTCGTAAAAAGATGTTAGAAAAAATCACGTTGGACGATATCCAACCATCTTCACGTCGTTATCCTTTTGTTGGATTCAAACCGGAACGTGAGATCGGAAATGACTTACTACAAGTTGAAAATGTCAGTGTAACGATTGATGGTAAGAAGATTTTAGATGATATATCATTCACTTTGAACAAAGAAGACAAGGTAGCATTCGTTGCCGAAAATGATATAACAACTACAACGCTATTCAAAGTGATCATGGGCGATTTAACACCGGATACGGGTACTGTCCGTTGGGGTGTAACAACAAGCAATGCTTATCTACCAAAGGATACAACAAAAGAATTTGATACAGACTTAACGATCCTTGACTGGTTACGCCAATATGCAAGTAAAGAAGAAGATGATAACACCTTCTTACGAAGCTTCTTAGGTCGCATGTTGTTTTCTGGTGAAGAAGTATTAAAACCAGTAAATGTCCTTTCTGGGGGCGAAAAAGTTCGTTGTATGCTTTCTAAATTGATGCTTTCAAAAGCAAATGTCCTTGTCTTAGATGATCCAACGAACCATTTAGACTTAGAATCGATTACTGCATTGAATGATGGTTTGATGGCATTTTCAGGTTCGATCCTATTTGCTTCTCATGACCACCAATTCATCCAAACGTTAGCAAATCGCATCATTGCTGTTTCTGATAAAGGCGTGATCGACCGTGCAGATACGACTTATGATGAATTCTTAGAGAACAAAGACATCCAAAAACAATTAGAACAACTTTGGAACTAAGCCTTTCAACATCAACAAAAAAACAGGTGTACAGCGTAAGTATTCTTACGTGATACACCTGTTTTTCTTTTTATCGGCTGACGCCCATTGAGAATATCGCGATACAGCCATAGCCTGTATGACTTGCGATCGTTGGTCCTAAGGGATAGAGCTTGATTTCTTTTGTTTTGATGCTTTCTTCCAGCAGCTTTTTGGCTTTCTCAGCACTTTCTAGATCACCTGCATAAGCGATATACACCGTTTGTTCAAGTGGCGCGACAATCGATTTGACGGTTTCATCCACGATTTTTTGAATGGATTTATTTCTACCGCGTACTTTATCGACATTTGATAGATGACCACCTGGTTCAACGGTAATGATTGGTTTTACGCTTAAAAGACTACCAATAGTGGCACTTGCTTTAGAAATACGGCCACCACGTTCTAAATGTTTTAAATCATCGACTGTTACCCAAGAATGAACCTTGAGGTAATTGTTTTCTAGCCAAGTCAGTGTTTCTTCTAGAGAAGAGCCTGCTTGTTTCAAGCGAACTGCTTCTAATACCAACAATCCCTCACCGATGCTTGCGGCTTTTGTATCAAATACATAAACTTGTGGGTCTTCGTATGATTCCTTCAATAATTCCACTGCTTGTAAGGCACTGCTGTAAGAACCACTCATCCCACTCGAAAAAGCAATGTACAAAACAGGGATTCCTTTTTCTACATAGCTACGAAAGAATTCTAAATAACGACCAACATTGATTTGTGAGGTCGTAGGCATTGCGCCTTCACGTAACTGTTGGATGTACCCTTCATAATCAAATGTTTTTCCTAGATCATCGATCAGGATCTCCTCACCTATCTGGATTTCCATAGATAAAAAATCAACATTTGCATTTGCTAATACCTGATATGGCAGATCGCAACATGAATCTGTGACTATTTGATACATTCGTTCCAACTCCTTTTTTCTCCACTTTTCATCGTTGTCTATTATAGCAAACTCCTAGAATTTTAAATAACTTCAACCCTTGTAGACATTCTACTTGGCATGAACTGTTCAAACGAAAGGGTGAATAGATACGATAAGAGGGAAAAACGTTCGATTCCCCGTTTTCCCCTCTTATCTGTTTATCGTGATTCCAGTGTTTCACTCATTCTTGAAAGAATGTTCCTGTTAGCGAATAGTCACTGAAAGGCCTAGATTTGCGCCCACACGCTTTCTAGGATATTTGTTTGGTTTCGGTCAGGACCGACTGAAAATGTTGAAATACGCACGCCTACAAGCTCTGAGATACGTCTTACATAGTTACGCGCATTTTCTGGTAGTTCTGCTAACGTACGGCAAGCAGTAATATCTTCTGACCAGCCTGGTAATTCTTCATAGATTGGCTTGCAACGATTCAATTCTTTCAGACTCGCTGGGTAATGATAGATTCGTTCACCGTCTAATTCGTACGCTGTACAGATCTTCACTGTTTCTAAGCCGCTCAAGACATCGATCGAATTCAAAGATAGATTCGTGATACCTGATACACGTTTTGAGTGACGCATCACGACTGTATCAAACCAGCCGACACGACGAGGACGCCCTGTCGTTGTACCATACTCACGACCGATATCACGGATTCGTTGACCTGTTTCGTCAAACAATTCTGTTGGGAACGGGCCATCACCCACACGTGACGTATAGGCTTTACATACACCGACCACTTTATTGATTTTAGAAGGGCCGACACCACTACCGATCGTCACGCCTCCAGCAACTGGATTGGATGAAGTAACAAAAGGATAGGTTCCTTGATCGATATCCAACATAACTCCTTGTGCGCCTTCAAATAGTACACGTTTTCCTGCATCTAGCGCATCATTTAAAATGACAGATGTATCTGTCACATATTGTTTGATTTGTTGACCATACTCATAGTATTCTTCAAAGATTTCTTCAAAATCAATTGGCTCTGAATCAAACATTTTCACAAATTGACGATTTTTATCGTCTAAATTCATACGTAAACGTTCTTCAAAAATTTCTTTGTCCAATAAATCGGCTACACGAATACCGACACGTGCGGCTTTATCCATATAAGCAGGTCCGATCCCTTTGATGGTCGTTCCGATTTTGTTTTCCCCTTTTGCATCTTCTTGCAATTGGTCTAATTTGATATGATACGGCAAGATGACATGTGCACGATCAGAGATACGTAAATTATCTGTCGTCACATTTTTTTCGTGTAAATAAGCCAATTCTTTGACTAAAGATTTCGGATTGACTACTACACCATTCCCGATCACGCTGATTTTATCTTTGTAAAAAATCCCCGAAGGAATCAAGTGCAGTTTATACGTAACACCATCGAATTTAATTGTGTGTCCCGCATTGTCGCCACCTTGGTACCGTGCGATCACTTCAGCATTTTCACTAAGAAAGTCAGTAATTTTTCCTTTCCCTTCGTCGCCCCATTGTGTACCCACTACTACTACAGATGACATTTGAACACCTCATTTAATATTATTTAATCCTGAATTATTGTAACAATGATTGACACTTTATTCAACTAAAATCGAATGATATTTGGAATAATTTAGTGAAAACGATTGAAAAACGAACAATATAGTGTAATTTCTTCAAACTCACCATCGCGAAGAAAAAGCTCAATTAAGGGGTATTTCAAAAAAATCCGAGAAACGAAAAGTAATCCTACCTTCGTTTCTCGGATGTATTTTTGATTGATTCTGATTAATATTCTTCTCGCGGTGAAAGGGAAGAAAACTTATTGTATTCTTTGATGAAGAGCAGCTCGACTGTTCCCCTTGCACCACTACGGTTTTTTTCGATTATGACTTCGATGACATTGTCATTTTGCGGTTCTGGTGCCTCGCTGTCCTCGCCGCCTTCACGTTCGTAGTAATCATCACGATATAAGAAAGCAACGATATCGGCATCCTGCTCGATTGACCCAGATTCCCGGATATCACTCAATACAGGGCGTTTATCCTGACGTTGTTCTACCCCACGAGAAAGCTGTGAAAGGGCAATGACGGGTACTTTTAATTCTTTTGCCAGTTTCTTTAACTGACGAGAAATATCAGAGACTTCTTGTTGGCGGTTTTCTTTGCCGTTTCCTTCGATCAACTGCAAGTAATCGATAAGGATCAAGCCTAGATTTCCTTTTTCTTGCGCAAGTTTTCGGCATTTTGCACGTATCTCAGAGATTTTGATCCCTGGGGTATCATCGATAAAGATATTGGCTTTAGATAAGCTTCCCATCGCAACGATCAAATTGGACCATTCTTCTTCTGAAAGCTGACCTGTACGTAGGTGACTCGCTTCGATCGACCCTTCCGCACAAAGCATCCGATTGACTAGTGATTCTGCCCCCATCTCCAAACTGAAGATTGCTACGGAACGATCCGTTTTTGTACCGACATTTTGGGCAATATTCAAGGCAAAGGCTGTTTTACCTACCGCCGGACGAGCAGCTAAAATAATCAGCTCTTCTGCTTGGAATCCAGCAGTCATTTTATCTAATCCTTGGTAACCCGTAGGTAAACCGGTGATTTCTTCATTGTTTTGTGCTAACTGGTCGATATTTTCAATCGTTGAATTCAAGACGTCCGCAATGGATAAGAATCCGCTGCGATTACGTTTTTCTGATACTTCAAGGATACTACGTTCCGCATCGTCCAAGATCGATTGGACTTCTTCTCCTTGTTCAAATCCTCTAGTGACAATGCCTGTTGCTGTTTGGATCAAATTACGAAGTAACGATTTTTCTTCCACGATTTTTGCATAGTACACGATGTTTGCTGCCGTTGGTACCGCTAAGGCTAGGTCAGATAAATAGCTGACGCCGCCAGCATCTTCCAGTAGATTTCGTTGCTCTAAACGATCTTTGACTGTCACAACATCAATGGCTTCACTACGGTCATTCAATTCGATCATGATCTCAAAAATGATTTGATGTCCCCGACGATAAAAGTCTTTCGGTTCTATGTACTCCATGGCATCAATGATCGTTTCAGCGTCTAGAAACACAGAACCTAGAACCGCTTGTTCAGCTTCAATATTTTGCGGTGGAATTCGATCCTGCCACACTTCACTCATATTCTATCGCTCCTTGCTTTCAATTGCTTCATTTTACAAGAAAATAGCAGAAAAGTCATCCCTAAAATGAACATCTGTTCCAAAAGCTGTGCCTTCGAAAATAGACCACAGAGGCCAAAAATAATCAAAAGCTATTTTTGACCTCTGCGGCTGTTTTTTGAAGTGATGACCTTTCGTCACAGGTTCTTTTCGTTTATTCAGAAACAACATGCACTTTGATCGTTGCCGTTACTTCATGGTGCAACTTCACTGGTACGTTCGTGTAACCTAATGTACGGATCGGGTTATTCAATTCGATTTTACGTTTGTCCAATTTTACTTTGTATTGTTTATTCAGACCTTCAGCGATTTGTTTCGATGGGATCGAACCGAACAAGCGGCTATCTTCTCCTGCTTTGGCTTTTAATTCAACGACTGTTTCTTCTTTTTCAAGAAATTCTTTTAGTTTTTTTGCTTCTTCAAGGATTTCTGCTTCTTGTTTTTCTTGCGCTTTTTTCTGTCCTTCTAACTGACTGATACTACTTTTATTTGCTTCTTTTGCTAGGTTGTTCTTGATCAAATAGTTTTGTGCATAGCCTGTAGGCACTTCTTTGACATCGCCTTTTTTGCCTTTGCCTTTGACATCTTGTAAGAAAATGACTTTCATTTCATCTACTCCTTTTTATATAATTGTTGCATATTTTCTTGGATAGCAGCGAGCAGTTGTTGTTTTGCTTCTTCGACAGTCACATTTTCCAATTGTGTTGCGGCATTGGTGAAATGTCCGCCACCACCTAGAGATTCCATGATGAGTTGGACATTGATCGTTCCTGTGCTGCGAGCGCTGATACCAACTAAGCCATCTGTTCGTTTGGTAATCACGAAAGCGCCGTTGATATTGACCATTGAAAGCAACGTATCTGCTGTTTTTGCTGCGATAACACTATTATACTCTTTTTCATCCGTCCCTGCTGCCACCACTATATCCTCCGTCACTTGTTCATTGTGTGCGATCAAGTGGCTGATTTCGAGATAAGTGGCTAAATCAGAGCTCAATAAATATTGTACTAAGGATGCGTCTGCACTACAAGTCTTTAAATAGCTTGCCACATCAAAAGTGCGTGCTGTGGTTCGGACATTGAAGTTATTCGTATCCACGGTCATCCCTGCCAACAACAAGGTAGCCTCTAAACGGCTGATCCGATTGGTTCGACTGCTTTGGTATTGAATCAATTCTGTGACTAATTCAGAGGCAGAAGAGGCAGAGGACTCAATATACGTCAAAAGTGGCTTACTTGGAAACTCTTCTCCTCGACGATGATGGTCGATGATCACGATCTTATCAAATTGCTCATAAAGGCTCTGAGAGATCGATAGCGAAGGTTTATGGTAATCGACCATTACGAGTAGATCCTTTGCTTTCTTGAGCTCCATCGCGCATTCTGGCGTAATCAATTGCATCTCCAACTCTGGTTCTTTATGAATTTCTTCCAAACAGCGTTCCACATCTGGAATGATTTCTTTTTCATCGATGACGATATATGCTTTTTTCTGATTGAAGCGTGCTAGGCAACTGACACCAACGGCTGAACCAATCGCATCCATATCAGGGAATCGATGCCCCATAATAAATACATCGCCTGTTTCATCAAATATTTTCCGTAAGGCAGTACTCATGGCTCTTGAACGAACGCGCGTACGCTTGATCGTTGTCGCTGATTTCCCCCCATAATAAGTGGGTTTTGCGCCTTCGCGAACTTCTTTCACCACGACTTGATCCCCACCACGAACTAAGGCAATATCTAGGTTGTTTTGAGCTTCACTACCAATCTCTTCTAGTGACTGTTGCCCATAGGCGATCCCCATGCTAAGCGTCAACGGATGGTTTTGTCTTTCTGCTTCTGATCGTAAGCGATCTAAAAGATCAAATTTCTTATCCATCATTTTCTTCAAGTCGCTCATCTGTCCAAAGAAGAAAAAGCGCTCTGAATTGATGCGTTTAAAAAATACGTGATATTCATTCATCCAGTCAGAGATCAATGTCGTAATAAAGGAGTTCAAATAAGAAACTTCTTTTTCATCCAATTTATCCACTGTATCTGCATAATTATCAATTGAAAGAATACCGATGATCGGTTGGCTGTTTACTTGATGGATCTTCAGTAACTGATTCTGTGTCACATCAATAAAATAAACAACACCTTTTACCGTATCCAATTCGAATTGAAACGTTTTGTCGGCTAAATAGACTTGATTTTTCTTTTTTTCTTTTGCTGAAAAAAAGGTTTCTAACAAGTCTGCATCTAAGAGTGAACTTTGATCTTTCACGTTCAATGCGAAAGGATTCAGCCAATCAACGGTTTGTGTCGCTGGTTGATAAGAGATGATCCCTACTGGCATGATTTCAGAAACATAATTCAAATTGGATTCTGCGACGGTTGAAGCTTGTTGGATCTTCTCACGATTCCTCAAAGTCAACCAACGTTTCACCTTTAAACCATAACGAATACAAAAGATGTTCACGAACAGTATGAACAATGCACTGATCGGCCGAAATGGCATCACTAATACAACCAAAACTTCTGCAAGGATCAATAAAAGAATGAGCAGAGGGCTCGGGCTTACTTTTATTTTTTCTTTATCCATGTCTTTCCTCCCGTAACTGATTAGCCTAATTTTACCATAACTCATGTCATGTAAGCGACTAAACACCTGAATGGAACAAAAAGAGGAAGTCACGACAGTAGTCATAACTTCCTCTGTAATGGTTGAAACGATTAGGTATTCCTACAAAATCATTCCTAAAGCGAATTATTCTTCGCCAACGAATGGTAGTAATCCCATGATACGTGCGCGTTTGATTGCAATCGTAATTTTACGTTGGTTTTTAGCGCCTGTACCTGTTACACGACGTGGCAAGATTTTACCGCGTTCTGAGATAAATCTTTTTAGTAATTCGATATCTTTATAATCGATATATTCAATATGGTTAGCAGCAATATAGTCTACTTTACGACGTTTACGTCCGCCTCTTCTTTGTTGTGCCATTCTATTTCCCTCCTATCAAATTCGTTTAGAATGGTAAATCATCGTCTGAAATGTCGATCGTTGAACTTGACCCAAATGGATCAGAAGAATCACGATCAAAATCAGGCATACCGTTGGATGATTGAGATGTTTGATTATAGTTATTGTTTCCGCCAAAATTATTTGTCGATTGACCAGTGTCTTGGTAGCCACCGCTTTGTTGACGGTTTTCAGATGCTGCACGACTTTCCAATAATTGGAAGTTTTCAGCAACTACTTCTGTTACGTACACACGTTGTCCTTGTTGATTATCATAAGAACGCGTTTGAATACGACCAGTTACACCTAAAAGAGTTCCTTTATGTGCATAGTTTGCTAGTGTTTCTGCTGATTTTCGCCAAATCACACAATTAATAAAATCCGCCTCACGGTTGCCGTTTTGGCTCGTGAAGTTACGATTGACAGCTAAAGTGAACGTTGCTACAGCAGTGCCACTTGATGTATATCGTAAATCTGGATCTTTTGTTAGACGTCCAACTAGTACAACGTTATTAATCAAAATGGTCATCTCCTCTCATCGTTGTGTTACTGTTTCACGTGAAACAATAATTAAGCTTCTTCTTTAATGATCATGTGACGAACGATATCGTCATTGATTTTAGCAAGACGATCAAACTCGTTGATTGCATCTGCTGATGATGGAGAAGATACTTTAACGATGTGATAGATACCTTCACGGTAACCGTTCATTTCGTATGCTAAACGGCGTTTTTCCCAATCTTTTGATTCGATAACTTCAGCTCCGTTATCTTTCAAGATTGAATCGAAACGTTCGATTAAAGCAGTTTTTGCTTCTTCATCAATGTTAGGACGAATAATATACATGATTTCGTATTTCGTGTTTTCCATTGATTTTTCACCTCCCTATGGACTTTCGGCCCTCAGCTTTCCCGAGAGCAAGGAGAGTTTTCTAATAAATTAGACTACTCACAATCCTCAATTATACACGCAACGCACTAGAAAAGCAAGCGAGTGTTCTGCTTTTTATAAAGTTTTCTTTTGCCACGGGCAAAAACCTCCGAAGCTAGTTTTACCTAGTCTCGGAGGCTCTGATAGTTAAGACGTTCACTACTCGTTTACGTCTATTTTCTATTCTTCTGTGTTGTCTGTTTCTACATCCGTTGTGTCTGCTTCAACAGTTGCTTCTTCTGCGGGTTCTGGTTCTACCGCTGCCATCGTCACAACTTTTGTTTCTGCTTCCATCTTGATCAAACGTACGCCTAGCGTTGCCCGACCTGTTTGAGAAACAGTTGAAACGTTGAAGCGGATGATCACGCCTTTGTCTGTGATCAACATGATATCCTCTTCACCGGTCACAGTCGTCAATCCAGCTAATGGCCCATTTTTCTCAGTGATATTGGCCGTCTTGATTCCTTTACCTCCACGGCCTTTGACTGGGTACTCAGAAACTTTCGTTCGTTTACCGTAACCTTTTTCTGTTATGATCAAGACTTCATGATCGTCATTCATCAAGGCTGCTCCTACGACATAATCGTCTTCTCTCAAACGAACACCACGAACACCAGAGGCTGTACGTCCCATATCACGAACGGCATCTTCTGCAAATGTCACAGAATACCCATCGTGCGTGCCAATGATGATGTTTGATTTGCCATCCGTCAATAATACGTTCACCAATTCATCATTTTCTTTCAAGCCAATCGCAATCAACCCATTACTGCGGATATTCGCAAATGCAGTGACAGTTGTACGTTTGACTGTTCCTTGGCGTGTCGTGAAGAATAAATAATGTCCTTCTTCTGCTTCGCCAGTCACTGCAATGATGGCCTGGATCTTCTCGCTTGAATCAATCCCAAGCAAGTTGATGATCGGGATACCTTTTGCTGTACGTCCGTATTCTGGAATCTCATATCCTTTCGCACGATACACTTTTCCGTTATTCGTAAAGAACAACAATGTGTCATGTGTCGAGCAAGAAACGAGATTTTTCACGAAATCATCATTATGGACGCCCATTCCTTGGATCCCGCGACCGCCACGACGTTGTGCGCGGAATTCATTGTTAGCTAAACGCTTGATATAGCCGTTATTCGTCAACGTGATCACGATTTCTTCTTCTTCGATTAAATCTTCGTCTTCTAAACTCAAGACTTCACCGACCAGTAATTCTGTACGACGTTTGTCGCCAAATCGTTGACTCAATTCAGCAAGTTCGGTTTGAATGATTTCTGTCACTCGTTCAGGACGAGCAAGAATATCAGCTAAATCTTCAATGAGTGTCAATAATTCTTGGTACTCATTTTCGATTTTCTCTCTTTCCAAACCTGTCAAACGACGTAAACGCATATCCATGATTGCTTGAGATTGGCGATCAGAAAGCTCAAAGCGTTCGATCATCGTATTTTTCGCTTCTTCATCAGATTTAGACCCACGAATGATCGCGATGATCTCATCGATATGGTCTAAAGCGATTCGCAACCCTTCCAAGATGTGCGCTCTTGCTTCTGCTTTGTCCTTTTCAAACACGGTACGACGTGTGATTACTTCGCGTTGGTGTTCGATATAATTTTCAAGGATCTGCTTCAAGCTAAGAACTTTCGGCACACCTTTTTCAATCGCTAACATATTGAAACCAAATGAGTTTTGCAAGGATGTCAGTTTGTAGAGATTGTTTAAAATGACAGAAGCACTTGCATCTCGACGTACATCGATCACGATACGCATTCCTTCACGAGAAGACTCGTCTCTTAGATCAGTGATACCTTCGATTCGTTTATCACGGTGCAATTCTGAAATTCGCTCGATCAATTTCGCTTTATTGACCATATAAGGCAATTCAGTGACTAAGATCCGCTCTTTTCCGTTTGGCATTTCTGTGATTTCTACTTTTGCGCGAACAGTGATCGAACCTTTACCCGTTTCGTACGCACGACGAATACCAGATTTACCCATCACTAATCCGCCTGTAGGAAAATCAGGTCCAGGTAAGACTTCCATCAATTCATTTGTTGTGACATCGGGATTTTCCATCAATAGATCAATCGCTGCTACCACTTCTGTCAGGTTATGTGGCGGGATATTCGTCGCCATCCCAACCGCGATCCCTGTCGTACCATTGACTAATAAGTTAGGGAAACGTGCCGGTAAAACAACCGGTTCTTTTTCCGTATCATCATAGTTGCTTTGGAAATCAACGGTGTTTTTATTGATATCTCGTAACATTTCTGTCGCGATCTTACTCATTCTTGCTTCGGTATAACGCATCGCAGCTGCGCCATCGCCATCCACTGAGCCAAAGTTTCCATGACCGTCAACTAACATGTAACGGTAACTAAATGGCTGTGCCATACGGACCATTGATTCATAGATCGCACTATCACCGTGGGGATGGTATTTACCCATAACGTCCCCAACGATTCTGGCTGATTTCTTGTGCGCTTTATCCGGTGTGACACCGAGTTCGTTCATGCCGTATAAAATACGGCGGTGAACTGGTTTCAATCCATCTCTAACATCTGGTAAAGCCCGAGCAACGATGACACTCATGGCGTAATCAATGAAGGAGTCTTTCATTTCGCTGGTTAGATTGACATCATGGATGTTTTCTCTGATTTCTTCACTCATTTTTCTTCCTCCTTCATGATCAAATATCTAGATTTTTAACATAATGCGCATTTTCTTCAATAAATGCACGACGAGGTTCCACTCGATCGCCCATCAACATTTCAAATACTTCATCGGCAGCAATCGCATCATCAACGCTGACACGAGCCATCATCCGTTTGCTTGGGTCCATTGTCGTTTCCCATAGTTGATGATCATCCATTTCACCAAGCCCTTTGTATCGTTGGACACTTGGTTTTGGTGTTGCTGGTAGTGATTCGATGACTTTTCTCAAATCTTCTTCTGCATTTTTCCCTGGTTGGACATACGTGATTTTCTTTCCTTGTTTGACACCGTATAGTGGTGGTTGCGCGATATAAACATAGCCAGCCTCCACGATTGGGCGCATGTAACGATAAAAGAGTGTCAATAGCAACGTACGGATGTGCGCACCATCGACATCGGCATCGGTCATGATAACTAATTTATGATATCGTGCCTTAGACACGTCAAAATCTTCACCAAAACCTGTTCCCATCGCTGTAAACAATGAGCGAATTTCTTCGTTCGCTAAAATTTTATCCATACTTGCTTTTTCCACGTTCAAGATTTTCCCACGAATCGGTAAAATCGCTTGGAATTCACGGCTTCGTCCTTGTTTCGCTGAACCGCCGGCAGAATCTCCTTCGACGATGAATAATTCGCATTTTTCCGGATCATTACTTGAGCAATCGGCTAATTTACCAGGTAAATTACTGATTTCTAGTGCGCCTTTTCTTCGAGTCACTTCACGCGCACGTTTCGCTGCTAAGCGGGCTCTAGAAGCAAGTAGGCCTTTTTCGACGATTTGACGGCCGACACTTGGATTTTCCAATAAGAACTTCATAAAATGCTCACTGAACAAACGATCAGTAACGGTACGTACTTCTGAATTTCCTAGTTTTGTCTTCGTTTGTCCTTCAAACTGCGGATCTGGATGCTTGATCGAAATGACTGCTGTCAATCCCTCACGGACATCTTCACCCGTCAAATTATCATCATTTTCTTTCATCAATTTTTGCTTACGCGCGTAATCATTGATGACACGTGTCAAAGCTGTCTTAAATCCTGATTCATGGGTTCCGCCTTCATACGTATGGATATTGTTGGCAAAACTCATGATATTGGAATGATAACCATCTGTATATTGCATCGAAACTTCAACAGTGATTTCTTGTTGCTCCCCTTCTAAATAAACAGGTTCAGGGAAGATGACTGTTTTACTTGCATTTAAATATTCGACATAACTCTTGATTCCGCCGTCATAGTGGTATTCTTTCAAGACAGGCGTTTCTTCGCGACGATCTTCAATCGAGATTTTCATGCCACGATTCAAGAAAGCTAACTCACGAATACGAGTCGCTAATTTGTTGAAATCGAAAGTTGTCGTTTCCGTAAAAATTTCTGGATCTGGGATAAAATGGACAGTCGTTCCGCTCAAATCAGTGTCACCGATGACTTTTAAATCATCGACGACTGCACCACGACGATACTCTTGATAGTAAATCTTGCCGTCTTTGTAGACTTTGACATCTAACAATGTCGATAATGCATTAACAACGGAAGATCCAACCCCATGCAGACCACCGGATACTTTGTAGCCGCCTCCGCCAAATTTACCACCTGCATGTAAGACAGTGAAGACAGTCTCAACAGCTGGGCGACCAGTCTTCGCTTGGATATCGACCGGAATCCCACGACCATCATCGACTACAGTGATACTGTTGTCTTCTTCAATGATCACTTGGATCTTTGTCGCAAATCCTGCCAAGACTTCATCGATCGAATTGTCGACGATTTCCCAAACTAAGTGGTGGAGTCCTTCTGAACTTGTTGAACCAATGTACATTCCCGGACGTTTTCGAACGGCTTCAAGACCTTCAAGCACTTGAATCTGACTGGCATCATATTCTTTTGCGCGCTCGACTAAACTTCTTTCTTCTGTCATGTATGATTATTCTCCTTTTATTTCCCCCTGCTGAACATAAAAAATCTCAGGTTCAACAGTCATTTTATTTTTAACGTGATCAAGGGTGGTGGTCGTTAAGAACGTTTGGACTTTCCCTTCGATCGTTTCTAGCAAATGGAGTTGACGTTGATCATCTAACTCACTCATCACATCATCTAGTAATAGAATCGGATATTCGCCTGTTTCTTCTTTGATCAAATCGATTTCTGCTAATTTGACACTTAATGCTGTCGTTCGTTGTTGGCCTTGGGAACCAAAATTTTGTACGTTTTTTTCATTGACAAAAAAAGAAAGGTCATCTCGATGAGGACCGACAGTTGTTGTCCCTCGAAAGAGATCTTTCTTTTTATTTTGTTCGAGCAACGTTAAAAATTGTGATTGGATCTCTTGAACTGTCAGAGTGTCTAAAGAAGAGAGGGACGTGACATATTCGATTGCCAACTGTTCTCTTTGATGCGTGATTTGTTGATGCAAAGAATTTGCCCAATATTCTAAACGCTTGATAAATTGCGCCCTTGCCTTTAAAACTTTGCTGCCAAATTCTGCTAGTTGTTCGGATAAAATATCTAGATAAAGTAAATCCGTTTGTTTTTTCTCATTCAATTGTTTCAAATATTGATTTCTTTGTTTTAAGATCGCTTGATATTGGACAAGATCATACAGATAGATCGGGTTGATCTGACCTAATTCCATATCTAAAAATTTGCGTCGGATCTGTGGGCTTCCTTTGACTAAAGATAGATCCTCAGGAGCAAATAAGATGACATTCAATTGTCCAACGTAACTACTTAGTTTCTTTTGTTCGATATGATTGATCTTTGTTTTGCGGCCTTTTTTAGACAATTGGATCTCTAAAGGGATCTTAGAGGTCCCTCGTGTGATCTCCCCTTGAATCATCGACTGTTCGTCGTTCCATCCAATCAATTCTTGTTCACTATTCGTCCGGTGGCTTCTTGTCATTGCAAGCACATAAATACTTTCCAAAAGATTCGTCTTTCCTTGGGCATTTTCCCCTAAAAAAATGACGAGATTTTTGGAAAAATCAATCTGTAACTCTTGATAGTTCCGATAATTTTTGAGGTGCAGCTTATTCAGCCTCATTATCGTTATTCCCTTTTTTTACCATAAAAAAAGTTCCTGCTTCTGGAACTTCGATCATCATACCGGGATAAAGCTTTCGTCCACGACGATTTTCTGGCTCGCCATCAACCAAAACCGTGTTTTCTGCTAAATACCATTTTGCTTGTCCGCCACTGCCGATGACTGTGACTTCTTTAAGCATTTGACCCAACGTCATAAACTCAGTTTTTAGAATGACTTGTTGTTTCACTCTTCATCCCTCATTTTCATTATTAAAAGTATACTTTATTATACCCTTTTTTTCGCAAGAAAACAAATTTATCCATATATTTTTCCATATGAGCGGATTTAAATGAAAAAAGGTGTTTTAAACAAAAAGAAACAGAAAGCCTTAAAATTGATTTTAGGGCCTTCTGTTAAAAATGGATTATTTTTTCAGTTTATTTTCAATGATAATTTTAGTTTGTACGTACAGGGGTGATCAATTGGATAAATTGGACCCCATCTTCTGTCGGTTCTAACGTAAATGGACGAATGGCAGAAATGAATTTCACTTTGATACTCATGTCACCAAATGCACGTAATGCGGCTTTCATATAGTCTGGGTTGAATGAAATATCCAATGGATCACCCGTGCTAGTCGTATAGTTCAAGCTTTCTTCTACTTTCCCGATTTCAGGAGAGTTTCCATAGAGAACAACCGAATCAGGCTGGATCGATAAGCGAACGATATTGTTACGGCCTTCATGTGATAGCAAAGAAGCACGCTCAATCGCTGCTAAAAAGCTTGGGACAGAAAATTCAACTTCTGTATTGAAGCTTGAAGGAATCAAACGATTCGTGTCAGGATAGTTTCCTTCTAACAGACGTGAATAAAAATACATATTTTCCGTTTTGAATAGTACTTGGTTTTCCATAATACTGATTTCGACGATTTCTTCTTCATTTGTCAAAGAACGAGATAATTCAGTCAAACTTTTTCCAGGGATCACGATATCAAATTGATCAGCGGATTGTTCGATCGGGATCACTCGTTGGCTCAAACGATGAGAGTCAGTTGCTACTGCCAATAATGAGTTGTCTTTCAAAATGAAATGAACACCGGTAAGGATCGGACGACTTTCATGTTGAGAAACGGCAAACACGGTTTCATTGATCAATTTTGTCAAGACGTGGACAGGTAATTTCATTTGGTTATGGCTTTCAACAACAGGAAGATGAGGATAGTTATCTGCATCTAACCCATTGACTAGGAAATTTGCTTTGCCTGAAGTGATGGCTACTTGTTTGTTTTCTAATACTTCTAGTGTAAAAGTTTCTTCGGGCAATCGACGAATGATTTCACTGAAGAAACGAGCTTGTAGGACGATCGCTCCAGTTGCTTCGATTTGCATTTGCGCTTTTTCATTTTCAACAGATAGAAATGTTTCAATCGAAATATCTGCATTACTTCCTGTCAAAGTCAGACCTTCTTGATTAAGGGTGATTTTTACCCCAGTCAAAATAGGGATTGTCGTTTTGCTTGAAATCGCACGCTGAACAGTTTGCAGTTCTTGCATAAATGTTGCGCGGTTTAAGGTTACTTTCATTGTGGATCTCCTTTGCCGTATATTTATTTTATTATTAGTTAAATAAAGTAATAAAAGTATTAGGTACTGTTGATACTGTGGAAAACTATAAAAATGCTAGAAGAGAAAAGAAAAAACAGCTGTGGAAAATATGTGTATAACTTTTGAATGATTTCTGTTTTTATCCACAATACATTTTTTCTTTCTATCGAGCATCTGTTTTAATTTAATAAGAAATTTTTGATTTCTGACACTTCATTTTGCATGCTGACACTTGAATCGATCAGCTGCTGGATTTTTTCGTGCGCATGGATGACTGTGGTATGGTCTTTACCGCCAAATTCAGCGCCGATTTTAGGAAGAGAGCTATCAGTCAATTCCCGAGCCAAGTACATTGCGATTTGACGAGGGACAACGATCGATTTGACGCGTTTCTTTCCTTTTAGATCTTTTAATTGGATATGGTAGTACTTCGCAACTTCCTCTTGGATCTGCAAAATCGAGAGTTGCGGATGGCCTTTACCAGATTTCAATGTTTTAAGTGCATCAGCAGCTAAACTAGTTGATATATCTTCACTATTCATCGTAGCAAACGCTTGGACACGTACAAGTGCGCCTTCGAGTTCACGAATGTTGGAATCGATCTGTCCGGCAATATAACTTAATGTATCGTCGGGGATCTCTAGGCGCTCTGCTGCGGCTTTTTTTCTTAAAATAGCTGTTCTTGTTTCTAGATCCGGCGGCGTAATATCTACTGAAAGTCCCCAAGCAAAGCGAGAAACGAGTCGTTCTTGCAATTTAGGGATCTCGTTTGGTAAACGATCACTTGTTAATACGATTTGTTTTCCTTCATTGTAAAGCGCATTGAATGTATGGAAAAATTCTTCCTGAGTCGCTTCTTTCTCAGCAAAAAATTGAATATCATCGACTAATAGTAAGTCCACATTACGATATTCTTGGCGGAATTCTTCGGCCGTTTTGTTTTGGATCGAATTGATAAAATCATTGGCAAACGTTTCACTGCTGACATATTTGACTTTTGCATTTGGCTGACTCAACAACATTTGATGACCAATCGCGTGCATCAAGTGAGTCTTACCAAGTCCGACGCCTCCATAGAAGAACAATGGATTATAGATGGAACCAGGGTCTTCCGCGACGACCAAAGCAGCAGCATGTGCCATCTGGTTGCCTTTCCCGATCACAAATGTGTCGAAGGTATACTTAGGATTCAACATCGCTTTTTTGATTGGTGTGATGGGGGGAACTTTCATTGTTTTGATTTCTTCTACTTCTTCTTGTTCCGCTTCTTCACCGGTCACAAAACGTGGAATGATTTCTTTTCCCGTTAACATGTAGCCGACCTCAACAATCTTTGTCGCGAGATTTTTTTCCCAATATTCCTTATGGATCTTACTTGGAACAGTTACCACTAATTGGCTTTGTTCTAATGATTTAGGTTGTGCTGTCTCGATCCAAGTATTGTAACTTGCTGGCGACAGTTCTTTTTGATAAGTCGTTTTTAATTCTGTCCATAAAGCATCGAGGGATACCATACAAGGCCTCCTCCTTCATTAAAAGTAAATAGCTAGTACTAATTTAGCATTTTTTACAAAAGTTTTCCACAGAAAGAAAAGAAAAATATTTTTTATAACAATTATCCACATTATCCAGAAGGAAAAAAAAGAAGAAAATCACAGAGAGGAAAAAAAGATATCCACAAGAGTAATCAACAGGTGGATAACTGCTGGATAAGTAACGATTTCCCCAGCATGTTGTGGATAAAAAATGTAATAAGGACAATAGATACAGAAATTAATACACAGAAAATAAAGAATTTGTGGATTTCTTATTTTCAGCTGTTTATTCTGTGTAAAAACTGAGGTCAAAATGCTGTGGAAAACTTTTGTGCATAACTTTATCCACATTGAAAACACAGAGAGAAAAATACCTATTGTGGATAAAACGAAGAATTATTTTATAGATAAAAGCTTTTTTTATATTGACAAATCCCCTATGTACTCGTTATACTATCAAAGTATGTCTGTGTTTAATTCATGTACATGTAGATAAGAATTTCTGGAGGTGGAACAAGATGAAAAGAACATACCAACCAAATAAACGTAAACGTCAAAAAGTTCACGGATTCCGTAAACGTATGAGTACTAAAAATGGACGTCGTGTTTTAGCTAGCCGTCGTCGTAAAGGAAGAAAAGTTCTTTCAGCTTAGACCACTGGGGTTACAGTGGTTTTTTTTATGCCCTTTTTTAGGGGAAAGGGTGAAAGACTTATAGTAAATATGGTATGATTGGGAACGTAAGTGAGAGATAGAAAAGGAAAGAAAACGAATGAGAAAAGCGTATCGAGTGAAAAAAGAACGAGAGTTCCAAGCGGTGTTTCAAACTGGCGCTTCCTTTGCTAACCGTAAGTTTGTCGTGTACCGCTTAGAAAAGAACGAGCAACCGCATTTTCGTGTTGGCTTATCTGTAGGTAAGAAAGTCGGAAACGCTGTATGTCGCAATGAAGTAAAACGAAAGATCCGTGCAGCGATTTATTCATTAAAAGAAGAGATCGAGCCGGAATTAGATTTTATTGTGATTGCTAGACCAAGCATTAAAGGATTGACTTACGATGAGATTCGCTCCAACTTAGTCCACGTCTTAAAGCTTGCAAAAATAATCGACAGAGAGGAAAAGAGTAAGTGAAGAAATACAAACGTTTACTTTTGATGGCCGGGCTTGTCGGTCTGATCATCGTCTTATCCGGTTGTGGAACTGGAGAAGTCAGCGCACAAAGTACAGGAATTTGGGATCGCTACATTGTTTATTATTTTGCAGAAGCGATTAAAGCATTGTCATTTGGGAATGTCGGCATCGGGATCATCTTATTCACGATCATCATTCGAGTGATTTTATTACCATTGATGCATTTCCAAACAAAAAGCATGCGTAAGACCCAAGAACTTCAACCAAAACTAAAAGCGATCCAACAAGAATATAGTTCAAAAGACCCTGAAACACAAAGCAAGTTAAGAGAAGCACAACAACGATTATATGCCGAAAATGGTGTGAATCCTTATGCGGGATGTCTTCCATTATTAGTACAAATGCCAATCTTGATGGCTTTGTGGCAATCGATCTCTCGTGTTCCTGAGTTAAGTCAAGGTCACTTCTTATGGTTGAACTTAGGGAACTCTGACCCAACCTTTATTTTACCAGTCTTGGCTGCGATCTTTACTTTTGCAAGTACGTATCTATCAAGTATGAGCCAAGTAGAATCGAATGCTTCCTTGAAAGTCATGAACTTTGCGATGCCAGTGATGATCTTAGTTATGGGTGTCAACTTAGCCAGTGGTCTTTCATTATACTGGGTAGTATCCAATGCTTTCCAAGTGTTCCAAACACTATTGATCAATAATCCATTTAAAATCAAACGTGAGCGCGAAGAAGAAGCGCAACGCATCCGTGAAAAAGAACGCGCATTGCGTAAAGCACAAAATCCTAAGAAAAAACGTAAAAAATAAGGGAGGGAATGCAAATGCCGATTTATGAAGCTGCAACCGTAGATGAAGCTGTTGAAATTGGATTGAATGAATTAGGACTAGCAAAAGAGCAAGTCGCTATTGAGATACTTGATGAAGGAAAAAAAGGATTTCTCGGAATGGGAAAAAGAAATGCCAAACTTTCAATCGAACCGAATATCAGCGAGGCTGTATCTGAAACGATTGAAGAAACCGTAGAAGAAGTATTGGAAGAAACATCTGTTCAAACAGAAATTACGGATGAAATCGAACCTGAGGAATCGATTGAAGAGAAAAGTGAATTAGGTGACGAAGCAGCTTTATCGGAATTAGCAACCTATCTCACGGAGATCTCCCAACAACTGAATGCGCCAGCTGTAGTAAAAATGACAAGAGAAGCAAATTCGATCGTTTTCCATCTAGAAACGGATAAACAAGGTTTGTTGATCGGTAAACATGGAAAAACGCTGAATGCCTTACAATATTTAGCACAAGTGTTTATTCACCGAGTTGCCGGTAACAAATTATCCGTAGTGGTAAATGTTGGAAATTATCGCGAGAAAAGACAAGAAATCATTCAACGTCTAGCTGAGCGTACGGCAGAAAAAGTCTTACGTACAGGACAACCCGTGTTTTTAGAACCAATGCCCGCCTTTGAGCGTAAACAGATCCATGCGGCGTTAAGTAAACATGAAGGAGTGCAAACTCACTCAGAAGGTGATGAACCATATCGTTACTTAGTTGTCGAGCCAGTCAGATAACTACTACGCATCAAATGATTCGAAATCGTACGATCAGATTGACAAACTTTTTCAAACAAAGTATATTTTATTAGAAATCATTCTTATCGGAGTATACGATGGTAGTCTTTACTTTGGTAGAAAAAACGTGCAGAGCATTCGCTCTGCACGTTTTTTTGTTGATCAGCCAATCGTTGTTTGAACAAATTGGATCACGGTACCATAGGCAAAAAGCTCAATGACCTGTTTTCCATCTCGCGATTTTTGCTGATACTCAAAGTGGCAATTGATGACAGCATTTGCGCCATAATCTAACACTTTCTTTTTCAATTTCTGTTTCGTCGTTAAAAACATATCATCACTATTGAATGTAGGATCGAATAAGTCCGCTTCAATACATTCCGCGACAAATACGATGTCTCTGACGATATATTTTTGATTGATATTCCCCGTTGATAGTACGACTTCATTGATCCTTGGATCATCTATCCCGTCCACTGCACTTGGTTTAAATTGGGCCATATTTTTTGCTCCTTTCGGTAAAGAAAAAGTATGTAGATACCGTTACAATTTAAGTGTAACGTTTTTTGGAACAAAGATAAAGATATAAGAGTAGATTTACTTCTATAGCGCGTTATCTAATGAATACATCTAACCAAAACAATCTTGCGCAGAAAAAGTTTAAGAATGAGTAATCACTCTCGTAAAAATAGACAAAAAAGCTTGATTACTAGAAATAGATATGATAGTCTATGACCAGAATTTAAACAGAACAAGCAGTCAAAGTGCGAAGTTCACCATTTATTGCAAAGGGTGAAGTGGGCACTTTTTTTGTGCGTAAAATGAAAAAGGAAGTGAAAAAATGGCTGAAATAACCTTAGAATTTGATACGATCGCAGCAATCTCTACGCCACCTGGTGAAGGAGCGATAAGCATTGTGCGTTTAAGCGGTGATCAAGCGCTAACCATCGCCAATAAAGTCTATCAAAGCGGCAATAAGCAGTTGTTGGATGTTCCTAGTCATACGATTCACTATGGGCATATCGTTGATCCCAAAAGTGAACAATTAGTGGATGAAGTGATGGTATCTGTGATGCGCGCACCAAAAACGTTCACCCGTGAAGATGTCGTGGAAATCAATTGTCATGGTGGAATCGTCGTCGTCAATCAAATTTTACAGCTTCTATTAAGAGAAGGTGCACGTTTAGCAGAACCAGGAGAATTTACGAAACGCGCATTTCTAAATGGCCGTGTTGATTTGTCTCAAGCAGAGGCAGTCATGGATTTGATCCGTGCAAAAACAGATAAGGCGATGGGCGTGGCATTGAACCAATTAGACGGAAACCTTTCTGCGCTGATCCGTTCTCTTCGACAAGAGATTTTAGAAACATTGGCACAAGTCGAAGTGAATATCGATTACCCTGAATATGATGATGTCGAAGAATTGACAACAAAACTTCTATTAGAAAAAGCACAGATGATCCAACAACGTATTGAAGTTCTTTTAGCGACTTCACAACAAGGGAAGGTTTTACGAGAAGGGTTAAGCACAGCTATCATTGGTCGCCCAAACGTTGGGAAATCAAGCTTATTGAACCATTTATTACGTGAAGAAAAAGCGATCGTGACGGATATTGCGGGAACGACAAGAGATGTGATCGAAGAATACGTCAATGTTCGCGGCGTACCATTGAAGTTGATCGATACAGCAGGTATTCGGGAAACAGAAGATATCGTCGAACAAATCGGTGTCGCCCGCAGCCGTAAAGCTTTAGCTGAATCTGAATTGATCTTACTTGTCTTGAATCAAAGCGAGCCATTAACGATTGAAGATGAACAGTTATTGGAAGCAACAAAAGGCTTGAAACGGATCATTTTATTGAATAAAACAGATTTACCGAAACAACTAGAGGAAGAAAAGCTTGCCTCATTAATTGAAGATGAGCCGGTATTCGCTGTATCGGTTGCTAAGAATGAAGGATTAGATCGATTAGAAACAGCAATTTCTGAGTTGTTTTTCGGTGGGCAAACGGGAGAAAGAGATGCAACTTATGTATCCAACACACGACATATTGCCTTACTAGAAAAAGCGGCTATTTCGTTACAAGAAGTAATCGCGGGAATCGATGCAGGAATGCCCGTCGACCTAGTCCAAATGGATATGACACGATGCTGGGATTACCTCGGTGAAGTCGTAGGAGATAGTGTCCAAGATGAATTGATCACACAATTGTTCAGTCAATTCTGTCTCGGAAAATAATAAAGGAGGAACAGTTCTTGAATCATTATCAAGCAGAAGAATATGATGTGATCGTTGTCGGAGCAGGACATGCTGGTTCAGAAGCCGCTTTGGCTGCTGCACGCATGGGGTCAAAAACGTTACTGTTAACGATCAATTTAGACATGGTGGCATTTATGCCATGTAACCCTTCCGTCGGCGGTCCAGCCAAAGGTGTTGTTGTTCGTGAGATCGACGCACTAGGTGGTGAAATGGGTAAAAACATTGATAAAACATACATTCAAATGAGAATGTTAAACACTGGAAAAGGCCCTGCTGTCCGAGCATTACGTGCGCAAGCAGACAAGCACGCCTATGCCAATGAAATGAAACATACGATTGAAAAAGAAGAGAATTTGACATTAAGACAAGGAATCGTTGAAGAATTGATCGTTGAAGATGGTGTTTGTCGTGGTGTAGTAACTTCAACAGGAGCGAGTTATCGTTCAAAAGCAGTCGTTATCACTGCGGGTACAGCATTGCGTGGGGAGATCATCATCGGTGAATTAAAATATTCATCCGGTCCCAATAACTCACAACCATCGATTGGTTTAGCGAATCACTTAAAAGAATTAGGTTTTGCGATTGATCGTTTTAAAACTGGGACTCCGCCACGTGTGAAATCAAGTACGATCGATTACTCTGTCACAGAAGAACAACCTGGTGACAAGGAGCCAAATCATTTTAGTTTTGCGACACCAGACAGTGCCTATAACTTAAACCAAGAACCATGTTGGTTAACTTATACTGGTGAAACGACCCATCAAATCATTCGTGACAATCTTCATCGTGCACCAATGTTTACAGGAATCGTTGAAGGTGTCGGTGCGCGTTACTGCCCGTCAATCGAAGATAAAATCGTTCGTTTTGCGGATAAACCACGTCATCAATTATTTTTAGAACCAGAAGGATTGAATACGGAAGAAGTTTATGTCCAAGGGCTTTCAACTTCACTTCCAGAAGATGTCCAAGTGGATATGCTGCATTCGATTGCTGGCTTAGAAAAAGCAGAAATGATGCGTACAGGCTATGCTATCGAGTACGATGTCGTTGAACCACATCAGTTACGTCCTACATTAGAAACCAAAGTCGTAGAGAACCTTTACACAGCTGGCCAAACAAATGGCACAAGCGGGTACGAAGAAGCGGCAGGACAAGGATTGATTGCAGGAATCAATGCGGCATTGAAAGTCCAAGGCAAAGAGCCATTAGTTATCAAACGAAGCGATGGCTATATCGGTGTCATGATCGATGATTTAGTGACAAAAGGAACGAATGAACCGTACCGTTTACTGACATCTCGGGCAGAATATCGTTTACTTCTTCGTCATGACAACGCTGACCTACGCTTAACGGAAATGGGTCACCACATTGGTTTGGTAAAAGAAGAGCAGTACGCCGCTTATTTGAAAAAGAAAGCAGCAGTAGAACAAGAAATCAAACGATTGATGAACGTTCGGATCAAACCAACAGAAGAAGTTCAAGCCTTTTTAGCAAGCTTGAATGCTGCTCCATTAAAAGATGGCGTATTAGCCAGTGACTTCTTGCGTCGTCCGGAAATCTCTTATGCAGATCTCTTACGATTCATTCCTGAAAATGAGGAATTAACACGCAAAGAAATCGAGCAAGTCGAAATCCAATTGAAATACGAAGGCTATATCAAAAAAGCATTAGAAAAAGTAGAAAAACTAAAACGGATGGAAGCAAAACGCATCCCAGAAAATATTGATTATGCTGCGATCAACGGATTAGCAACTGAAGCAAAACAAAAACTTCAAAAAATCCGTCCAGAAACCATCGCCCAAGCAAGCCGCATCAGCGGTGTCAATCCAGCAGATCTAAGCATCTTGATGGTGTATATTGAACAAGGGAAGATTGCGAAAGTAGAAACATCTGCTTAAATAAGAAATAAAAAAATAACAGCTGATGAATCATCTGATTCGTTCGCTGTTATTTTTTTTATAAAGAACATAAATTGATTCACTTATGTAAAAAAGAAGAAACCTGAATATCCAATCGACTGATCAGAAACCTATGTATACAAGCACTTAAAAGAAACCCACAAGTATTTACAAAAACATCGCCCATATCAAAGATTCCTAGGTAAAAGAAATATTGAATCCATTCAACTCCTAAAACAGATAAAATGACCAAAAAACTACTCTTCCAACTTAATGGTAACATCCAGCCTAGCGGGAGAAACATCAAAAAATTAAACAGAACAATCATTGGATCGCCGGAAATCAAATCCTTCACCCATGAAAAAAGTTGAAGTTCCATCCCTCGTATCCCAATATTTTTCAAGAAAAGTAGATAAACAAGAAAAGAGAGATAGAGAAAAGAAAAAAAGATCAGCCATTCCCGATAGATTTTTCTAGTAAAAAGGCACTGGATACTGACATAAAGGGAGAGCGCAATAATTATCACTAAGAAAAAAGGAAACCAAAAATCGACAGAACCAGAAGGTGGAAAAAGCGTAATAGAATAGTAGTAGAGGTAACGCATGAAAAACCAGCGAGAAAAAAGTAGGCAAGAAAGAAGCATTAAAAAATTTAAAAATAACAACTTTGCTTTTATTTTAATCTAAAAAACCTCCTTATTATTGTTATAATCAGTTGAGATGAGCTTTATAGACGAATAGACGTCACAATAATTGTCTTTCTCACTATAAGTATACATAAAATAACTAAATATTAAAATGTGATCGCAGAATAAAATGAAGTATACGTATCTTATTGTGAAGCATTGACAAAAATAGTAGCTAACTGAAAGGAAGATATATGAATAAACGACTTTGGCTAGGTGTGTTAGTAGTAATTATCTTAGGAGGAATCGGAGGGAAAATGTACATAGATAAAAGGGAAGAAGACCGCCAAGAATTGCTGGAAATACAGAAAGATTTGGCGAATTATGTGTACAATAATTATCGGTTATATACGACGAATGATAAGGAAACTGATAGATTTACACAACAATATAGTAATGGAGAGTTGACAACAGAAGAGTATGTAGAAAAAGTTGTAAGTGTTAGGAACTATATAGATATAAACAAAATAGAATTTACTGGATATACAGTAAGTCCAATGAATTTTTTAGAAGTACATTTTAATTTGAATAGCTCTAACAAGCATATCGCAACTTTGGGAGTAAAATCTGCAGAAACAAATAAATGGCGCTATAATGTCGATATAGGTAGAAAAAAGACAGAAGACAAGTATTTTATAGAAGTAAGAGAGGTTCCTAGTGAAATAGAAATACCTACTAAAATAATTGAATATTATTACGGAGGTTTATAAAGTTGAGCATGGAGAAATTGAACTGAACACTAAAATTGGAGAAAAACAAGATTATTTAGTTATACATACCATAGATACCAATAAAGATACAATTGGTAATGAATCTAAACCAAAGAAAAACAGAACACAGGCAATGGTTGTAGCTGAACTTAAGGATTGGTAACTCAAAAAATCAATGAGATGGTGGCACGTGACAAAGAATTAGCGAATCAATTGTTCTGATATTTGCGACAAAAACGCAGAAGCGATCATTATTTACCTTTCTGCCACATTTAACTGAATAATGAAAATAAAGGAGTGTAGGCAACAGGCAAAACACTCTTTTTTGTTTTGCCTGATTCGTAATCATTTTTCTATTTTAGAAGCTGATTTACGCTCTATACAAATTTTTCATAACCTCCTTTAAATTTATATATGGAAAGATTGCAACTCGGCTCATTTTGCGTTAAAGTAGGAAGAGATTCTGTGAAACAATTAGCTGTTTCACAATGAAAGGACAAATTATGACACCAGAAGAATTTCGCCAAGTCTTGGCAGAAAAAGACATTCATTTATCCGATAAACAAATGGCGCAGTTCGACCGTTATTTTCATTTATTAGTTGAGTGGAATGAAAAAATGAATTTGACGGCGATCACTGAACGAGAAGAAGTCTATTTAAAACATTTTTACGATTCGTTGACGTTGGCGTTTGATGTTGATTTTTCAACTGGCCTGTCTTTATGTGACGTTGGTTCCGGCGCTGGATTTCCGAGTATTCCTTTAAAAATTGCCTTTCCTGAGTTACAAATAACGATTGTTGATTCCTTAAATAAGCGAATCACCTTTTTGACTGAACTGACCAATCAATTAGAAATCGATGCGTCTCTTTACCATGATCGAGCAGAAACATTCGGACAAAATCCGCAATTTCGCGCATCGTTTGATTTTGTAACCGCACGTGCAGTGGCACGTTTGAACGTATTGACGGAGCTGTGCTTACCGTTAGTAAAACAAGAGGGCTATTTCTATGCATTGAAAGCTGCGAAAAGTGAAGAGGAACTAGCAGAAGCAAAACCAGCGATTGCTCAATTAGGTGGTAAATTCATTGGAGAACAAGCGATTGAATTACCTAAAACCTCCGATAAACGCCACATTTTGATCATCCAGAAAAAGAAACCAACACCGAAGAAGTATCCAAGAAAACCTGGCTTGCCGAATAAGCAACCAATCAAGTAGGAGGAGAAGAGATGGCACAAATTATATCCGTTGCAAATCAAAAAGGCGGCGTTGGTAAGACAACGACAACTGTAAATCTAGGCGCTTGTTTAGCCAGTTTAGGTAAACAAGTGTTGTTAGTGGATATGGATGCACAAGGAAATGCAACAAGCGGAGTAGGCATTCGTAAACCTGATGTGACACAAGATATCTATGATGTATTAGTCAATGAGTTGCCAATTGCCGAAGCGACAATTGCTACTGAACATGAAAACTTGAGTATTGTGCCTGCCACTCTTCAATTAGCAGGAGCAGAGATTGAATTGACTTCAATGATGGCAAGAGAATCACGTCTAAAAAGTTCATTGGCTGAAGTCAACGAGCAATACGACTATATTTTAATCGATTGCCCACCCTCTTTAGGACACCTCACGATCAACTCATTTACTGCCAGTGATTCGATTTTGATTCCTGTGCAGTGTGAATACTATGCGTTAGAAGGATTAAGTCAACTATTGAATACCGTTCGCTTAGTACAAAAGCATTTCAACCCTGAGTTAGAAATCGAAGGGGTACTATTAACGATGTATGATGCCCGTACAAATCTAGGCAATGAAGTGGTCGAAGAAGTACGGAAATATTTCCGTGAAAAAGTGTATGACACAGTGATTCCTCGGAATATCCGTTTGTCAGAAGCACCAAGTCACGGAAAACCAATCATTGATTATGATCCGCGTTCCAGAGGGGCTGAAGTGTATCAAGCATTAGCAAAGGAAGTGGTCGATCGTGAAGAAAAGTAAAGGACTAGGTCGGGGAATCGATGCGCTGTTTCAAGATTTAGAAAATCTAGAGACAGTGAACGTGAAAGATGAGACCGTCATTCAGTTGCCACTAAATGAATTGCGTCCTAATCCATATCAACCACGTAAAACATTTGAAGAAGTATCATTGCAAGAATTAGCGAATTCGATCGAGTACTCTGGTGTCTTCCAACCAATCATCGTTCGTCGTTCTTCGGTGAAGGGTTATGAGATCATCGCAGGTGAACGACGCTTCCGTGCGTCTAAGCTAGCTGGAAAAGAAACGATTCCCGCAATCGTAAGAGATTTTGACGAAGAAGCAATGATGCAAGTTGCTGTGTTAGAAAACTTACAACGCGAAGACTTGAATCCTTTAGAAGAAGCAGAAGCTTATGAGATGTTGATGAAGAACCTGAAATTGACTCAAGCTGAAGTTGCAAGTCGCTTAGGAAAAAGCCGTCCTTACATCGCAAACTATTTACGATTATTGACGTTACCTGATTTAGTGAAAGAAATGGTCCAAGATCAACGATTGTCTATGGGGCAAGCTCGGACATTACTTGGATTGAAAAATAAACAGCTGATATTAAAGTTAGCAAATCGTGTTGTGACAGAGAATCTAACGGTTCGTCAATTAGAACAACTTGTTTCAGAACTGAATCAAAATGACGGACAAGAAAAGAAAAAAATTCCACGTTTAGCTAAGGAAAAACCGTACTATATCCGTGAGAGTGAAGATCGCTTGATGGATAAATTTGGAACAAGTGTTGCGATCCAAGAAAAGAATGGTAAAGGTAAGATTGAAATCGAATACCTTTCACAAAATGATTTGACTAGGATTCTTGATATTCTAAATATTCAATTTGATGAAGAATAAACAGAGGAGGGCATGTTATGTACGACTTACATGATATCGTAGAAATGAAAAAACCTCATGCTTGTCAAACGAACCGTTGGGAGATCATCCGAATGGGCGCTGATATTAAGATCAAATGTATGAATTGTGGTCATATCGTGATGATGACCCGTCGAGAATTTGAGAAAAAGATGAAAAAAGTACTTGAAAAAAATGTAGAGAAAGAGTGAATGAATTTATGGCATTAACTGCTGGAATTGTGGGCTTACCCAACGTAGGAAAATCAACTTTGTTCAATGCAATTACAAAGGCGGGGGCAGAAGCTGCCAACTATCCTTTTGCAACGATCGATCCAAATATCGGGATGGTCGAAGTACCTGATTGGCGTTTACAACGTCTAACAGAGTTAGTAAAACCGAAGAAGACTGTACCAACAACTTTTGAGTTTACCGATATTGCAGGAATCGTAAAGGGTGCAAGTAAAGGTGAAGGACTAGGAAATCAATTTTTAAGTCATATTCGTCAAGTAGATGCGATTTGCCATGTGGTACGTTGTTTTGACGATGACAATATCACTCACGTAGAAGGACGTGTTGATCCTTTAGCCGATATCGATACGATCAATCTAGAACTTGTTTTAGCTGATCTAGAATCCGTAACGAAGCGTTACACACGTGTGGCAAAAATTGCCAAAACAAAAGATAAAGAAGCAGTTGCTGAATTAGCTGTGTTAGATAAAATCAAACCAGTTTTAGAAGACGGACGTTCTGCACGTTCCATCGAATTTACGGAAGAAGAACAAAAAATCGTTAAATCTTTATTCTTATTAACGACAAAGCCTATTTTATATGTGGCTAACGTGGCAGAAGATGAAGTAGCAGATGCAGATGCAAACAAATATGTTCAAGCAGTTCGTGATTTTGCAGCGGAAGAAAATGCAGAAGTGATTGTCGTTAGCGCCAGAGCAGAAGAAGAAATTGCGGAGTTGGACGACGAAGATAAAGCTGAGTTCCTTGAAGCATTAGGAATTGAAGAGTCAGGTTTGGATCAATTGATTCGCGCTGCATATGATCTATTAGGATTAGCGACCTATTTTACAGCAGGTGAACAAGAAGTCCGTGCGTGGACATTCAAAAAAGGAATCAAAGCACCACAAGCTGCTGGAATCATCCATACCGATTTTGAACGTGGCTTTATCCGTGCAGAAACAGTCTCTTTTGAAGATTTAGACCAATACGGTACGATGCACGCAGCGAAAGAAGCTGGACGTGTACGATTGGAAGGGAAAGATTATGTCGTTCAAGATGGCGATGTTATGTTATTCCGTTTTAATGTATAAAAAGGCTATCATACGGTGTATGTGATATGTTAAAATGTCTTTTGTGACAACCGTCAGCGTCTAAGGAGGACTGTAAATAATGGAAGCAGAACAGTTACGAGAAGTCGTAAAAGAAAATGCGCAGTTAGAAGAGCAACTAACAAAACGTAATCAACAATATATTTTTGACTTAAAGAAGTCGCTAGAAGCAGCGAATTTATCAGAAGAAGAAAAAGTAACGGCTTTGCATGATATGTTACCCGTTTTAGTATCTGAGCAAAAAGGTGGGAAAACCGCCCGCCAATTATTTGGAACGGTATCTGAAAGAACAGAAGCAATCATCAATAAACCAGTCGAAGTGAAAACTTCTTCGACGCCAATGTTGATGTGGTTAGATAATACGTTACTCTTACTTGGATTATTAAGTGTGATGATCGCAATCACTGGATTGTTTTCACGTGAAACAACGCCCGCTTACGGCATCACTACGCTTGTCCTAGGTTCGGCTATTGGTGGCTGGGTGTTTTACTTGATGTATAAGTATATTTATCAATATGAGTACCCAGGTGCTGATCGTAGTAAAAAACCTGGAATGGGTAAAACTTTGTTGATCTTAGGTGGAACAACATTGATTTGGGTCATTGCCTTTTCAGCAACGACGCTATTGCCACCAATCGTTAACCCATTGCTAGATCCAGTAGTGATCATCATCATTGGTGCAGCAGCTCTTGCATTACGTTACTACTTAAAGAAAAAATATGGCATCGTCGGCAGCCTGTCTGTTCCAAGAAGATAATTCGTTGGACTTAGCCATTGATTTGTTTACGAAAATAGATATAGAAAAGAATGTGCAGCGTAATGCTGGCACATTCTTTTTTTACTTTTATTTCTAGCAATCTTACAATGACGATTATGCGATCAAAACACTCTTTTTTTACGAGGATAAAGAAATATAAATTACTAGTGTTATAATCAAACAGAAAGATTGCTTGTGTTATAGAATTAGTCAAACGATAAAGGGGGAGCGTAGATGAAAAAAGTAAAGTGGATATTTTCAATCAATGCTGACGGAGTGTTTCCTTTTGGTTATGCAGGAATCAAAACTGGACAGTTTGTTCTTGGGCATGGAAGAGCTTTCCAACAAGAACTAACGTCTTTATTGGGACCAGAAATCGAATTAGAATTTATTAGCTATAATACAAGAAACCCTGAGGCACCGTCTGCTGATTTAATTGTATACACAGATGTCGATGAAAAGTATCTTGATGAAGAGACAAAGAAAAAGGGGTTAAGTATTCCATATAAACTCTATTATTTGAATGAGATTGAAAAAATCAAAGAATCGATTGAAGCAAACGTTTGAAACAAACTTTTTCTTGAGTCTAAACAGACCAAAAACGAACGAAATAGGAATCAACAGCAAAACGAGAGGATGTTCAGATAATACTGGAACGTTCTCTTTTTTTAGGATTCACTGAGTAGTTCCTTAGAAAAGTCATGGGATTAGTAGAAGTTGTTGACTTACAAAAGAAAATCGATTATTTTAGTAGATAAACTAAACAAGAGGAGTGGTACTAAAAATGTCCAACTGGGAAACAAAGTTCACGAAAAAAGGATTTACTTTTGATGATGTCTTATTGATACCAGCAGAAAGTCACGTGTTACCAAACGAAGTGGATATGAGTGTACAATTAGCAAAAAATATCAAATTGAATATTCCTATCATCAGTGCAAGTATGGATACCGTTACTGACAGTAAAATGGCGATCGCTATGGCAAGACAAGGCGGTCTAGGTGTAATCCATAAAAATATGACAATCAGCGAACAAGCAGACGAAGTACGTAAAGTGAAACGTTCTGAAAGTGGCGTGATCATTGACCCATTCTTCTTGACGCCACAACACTTAGTTGCAGATGCAGAAGAGTTGATGAGCAGATACCGGATCAGTGGTGTGCCAATCGTTGAAACATTGGAAAACCGCAAATTAGTAGGAATTATTACAAACCGTGATATGCGTTTTGTTACAGACTTCCATATCGAAATCAGTGAAGTCATGACAAAAGAAAACTTAGTAACAGCCCCAGTAGGTACTTCTCTAAAAGATGCAGAAAAAATCTTGCAACAACATAAAATCGAAAAATTACCGATCGTTGATGACGCAGGCCGATTAAGTGGTTTGATCACGATCAAAGATATCGAAAAAGTAATCGAGTTTCCAAATGCAGCAAAAGATGAACATGGCCGTTTATTAGTAGCTGCAGCAGTTGGTGTGACGAGTGACACATTTGAGCGTGCGCAAGCTTTACTTGATGCTGGTGCCGATGCAATCGTCATCGATACAGCTCATGGACATAGTGCGGGCGTGATCCGTAAAATCCAAGAAATTCGTACAACCTTCAAAGATGCAACGTTGATTGCTGGTAATGTGGCAACAGCAGAAGCAACAAAAGCGTTATACGATGTCGGCGTGGACGTTGTGAAAGTAGGTATCGGACCTGGTTCGATTTGTACGACACGTGTCGTTGCGGGTGTAGGTGTTCCTCAATTAACAGCGATTTACGATGCCGCTTCAGTTGCACGTCAATATGGAAAAACCATTATTGCAGATGGCGGGATCAAGTATTCTGGTGATATCGTCAAAGCTTTAGCAGCTGGTGGACATGCGGTCATGTTAGGTAGTATGTTGGCAGGGACAGATGAATCACCAGGTGAATTTGAGATCTATC
Organism: Enterococcus sp. DIV1298c; assembly: GCF_017316315.1. Classification (NCBI taxonomy): domain Bacteria; kingdom Bacillati; phylum Bacillota; class Bacilli; order Lactobacillales; family Enterococcaceae; genus Enterococcus; species Enterococcus sp. DIV1298c. The sequence continues at coordinate 35,159 of NZ_JAFLWG010000005.1, forward strand.
AAGGTCGTCGTTTCAAAACATATCGTGGAATGGGTTCATTAGGCGCAATGGAAAAAGGTTCAAAAGACCGTTACTTCCAAGGTGGTACGAATGAAGCGAACAAGTTAGTTCCAGAAGGTATTGAAGGTCGCGTAGCTTATAAAGGAAGTGTAGCGGACATTCTCTTCCAAATGATCGGCGGCTTAAAATCAGGGATGGGGTATGTTGGTTCAGCAACCTTAAAACAATTAAGAGATGACGCCCAGTTCATTCAAATGAGTGGCAGTGGTCTGAAAGAATCTCATCCACATGATGTACAAATCACTAAAGAAGCACCAAACTACTCTGTAGAATCATAAGCAATTTCTTGAATCGAAAAAAGCAGCTAAGCATTCGTATAAACGAATCACTTAGCTGCTTTATTTGTTTATTTGATTACTTTTAGATTCCCCATGTAAGGAACAAGTACTTCTGGAACTGTTACAGAACCATCTTCGTTTTGATAGTTTTCAAGGATTGCCGCAACGGTACGTCCAACAGCAAGTCCAGAACCATTCAATGTATGCGCATAATGGATTTTTCCATCTGCATCTCGGTAACGGATCATTGCTCGACGTGCTTGGAAATCTTCACAGTTTGAGCAAGAACTGATTTCACGATACGTATCTTGCGCAGGAATCCATACTTCCAAATCGTACGTTTTCGCTGCTGAGAAGCCCATATCTCCAGTCGATAATGTCATGACGCGGTATGGTAGATGTAGTTTTTTCAAAATATCCTCTGCATCAGCAGTCATTTTTTCAAGTTCTTCATATGAATGTTCCGCATCAGCAAATTTTACCATTTCTACTTTATTGAATTGATGAAGACGAATCAATCCACGGGTATCACGACCCGCACTACCTGCTTCAGAACGGAAAGCTGGGCTAAGTGCAGTAAAGTAAATAGGAAGATCTTCATTCGCTAAGATTTCATTACTGTAGTAGTTCGTTAAAGGTACTTCTGCTGTTGGGATCAATGTTAAATCAGTTTCAGCTAATTGGAAAACATCTTCTTTAAATTTAGGAAATTGACCAGTACCAAACATGGCTTGGCTGTTTACAGCATAAGGTGTCATCATTTCAGTATAGCCATGTTCATAGACGTGTTGATCTAACATAAAATTATAAAGCGCGCGTTCTAAGCGAGCACCTAGTCCTTTATAATAAACAAAGCGACTGCCTGATACTTTTGCACCACGTTCAAAGTCAAGAATACCTAGATTTTCAGCAATTTCCCAGTGAGGCTTTGGTTCAAAAGCAAATTGACGAGGTTCACTCCAACGACGAGCTTCCACATTGTCGTCTTCATCTTTACCGACTGGCACAGAATCATGAGGCAAGTTAGGTAACGTTGTAGCGATTTGTTGTAATTTTTCATCGACTTCTGCTACTTCTTCATCTAATGCTTTGATTTTTCCACCGACTTCTTTCATTTCAGCAATCTTAGCAGTGGCATCTTCTTTATTACGCTTTAATTGAGCGATTTCAGCAGATACATCGTTGCGGTATTTTTTCAATTCTTCACTTTCCACCAACAATTTTCGACGAGATTCATCTAGCGCTACAAATTCAGCTAAGATTTCTTTATTAACGCCACGTGACGTCAATTTCTCTTGTACATAATCAACATTTTGACGGATCATTTTAATATCTAACATTTCTTTTCCTCCTTTTTTATATAAAAAAAACCAGCTCATCCAAAGAAATATCTTGGGACGAACTGGTTTGAGTTTCGCGGTACCACCCAAGTTCAGCCTAAAAAAGACTGCACTTGTAAACAGATAACGGCTGTTGCCGACCTTTCTTATTTCGAAAGGCACATGTTGGTGAACTGGAACTTCTAAATTATTCTTTACTGATTTGCACCGACCATCAGCTCTCTTGAAAAAAATAAAATGTACTGGGTTCACTGTTTTCTTTTATTGGTATTCTAAGAATAGCGAAAAATTTAGTTGCCGTCAATATGTTCTACTGGATTAGCCGCTAACTTTTCATTCTTTTTAAGTGGAAAATGCATGATAAAGGAAGTCCAATCTTGATCTGACTTCGCATAGATATAGCCTCCGTGTAGCGCAACGATACTTTGTGCAATCGCTAGACCAAGCCCTGTTCCACCAGTTTCCTGTGAACGAGATTCTTCTACACGATAAAATCGATCGAAGAGATTATCAAGTGCTTGCTGTGGAATCATGGCGCCATTGTTTTTGACGACAACAACGACTTCCGAACCAAGTTTTTCAATGCCAATGATGATTTTTGTAGCGCCTTTGCCATATTTTAGTGCATTGGTCAGTAGATTATTGAATACGCGGACTAACTTTTCAGTATCACCATCCATGATCAGAGAATTGATAGGCGATTCAACAAAAATCTGGATGTCCTTTTTCGAAGCTTCAAGTTCAAAATCAGCAGCCAATTGTTCCGTTAATTGAATCAGATCAAATGCAGAAAAATTAACAGGTACAGCTGGTTGCCGGACTTTTGTATATTCAAATAAATCTTCTACTAAAGATTTCATTTGCTTGGCTTTGATATAAGCTGTATGCGTGTACTTCAACAGATCTTCTTCTGTTTGGTACTGGCCATCTTCAATCAGGCCTAAATAGCCAATGATCGAAGTCAAAGGTGTACGGATATCATGACTGACGTTCGTAATCAGTTCATCCTTTGATTTTTCGATTTTACGTTCATCTTCGATCGCTGCCACTGTACTATCCACTAAGCCATTGATACTTTTGACTACACGACTGAGATCGCCACTTAATTCAAAAGGGATACGATGGTCATAATTTCCATTCGCGATATAATGCAATTCACTAATGATATGACGCAACTGCATTTGTCGGTAACGACGAATCAGACGCCAGTACAATACACCGACATCTAATAGAAAGAAAATAGGAAAAATGAAATTTCGCCCGTTCCAAAACAAATCGCTATCTAAACGTTGGGCAAAAATATTTTTTGAATCCCAAATGGCGTTCGTTAAAGAAGGCGAGCTGCTGATGATCGAGCTGATAATCACTAACATGGCAACATTTAATAGAAGCAGAAGGATGATCGTAATGATTCCTTCTGCTAATAATTCACTGATTTCTTTAGATGTCAGATTGATCCGGCGTCGTTTTTCGATCACTTTTTTATCTTGCATCAATTTTATAGCCCACTCCCCAAACGGTTTGAATGACTTTTTCTCCACCAGTTGCTTCTTCGATCTTATCTCTTAAATGGCTAACATGGACCATTACTGTTTTAGCTGAAACAATACTTTCTTGTTTCCATACACGCTCAAAGATCTCGTCGGCACTGAATACATGATTAGGATGGCTAGCAAGTAAGTAAAGAATCCCAAATTCTAAGGCAGTTAATTGGATCTCTTTTCCATCGATCGTTTTGACTTCATGTGAGTCTTTATTGATGATCAACGCATTTACTTCCAATACATCCGGTTGATCCGGTGTGACTTGCATTTTTGTGCGACGTAACAAAGACTTCACACGAGCCATGACTTCAAGAGGATTAAATGGTTTTGTCACATAATCATCTGCGCCAGCTACCAAGCCCTTGATTTTATCCATATCTGTTGTTTTTGCCGTCAACATGATGATAGGGATCTGTGATTCTTTTCTTAACTCTTTGACCACTTGCATACCGTCCATCTCAGGCATCATGATATCTAAGATAAGTAGTTCAATATCAGGAATCGTTCTTACTTTCGATAACGCTTCTTTTCCATCATAGGCTTTTACTGCTTCGTAGCCTTCATTGTGTACGTAGATACTAAGTAGTTCAACAATTTCCTTGTCATCATCTGCGATTAATATTTTCATCTATAAATCCTCCATCGATTAATGTGTTTACTCTTAATATTTTAGCAAAAAAAATGATAAATAGATAAAAGCAGCGCTTTGTTAAGGAAAATTTTAGAAGAGGAGAGTGAAGCGGCGTGAAATGTATAGAGGGGAATGGAACGAAAAGCGGCAAAAAAATGCAATGAAAAATGATAAATTAAAAAAGAACGAAGGATAAGAACGCTTACGCAATCGTGGGGGGAAAAGTGCGTATTTATTCTTTAAGTTAAAAGATGAACATTCTTGTGGTTTATCTAGTTAAAATAGTAGAATAACTCGTAAAAAACGAATGATTTTGTAGTTCTTCTTTTTAACGATCGACTATGTTAAAAATGTTGATAAATCAGCCTTTTTTTAGTTGACTTTCAAAATTGATGTTGGTATATTATTATTTGTTCGAAAGAACGGAAACAAACAAATCGATTCTTAAAATTAGTGATTGACATGTTTGTTGACACATGATAAGATAACGAAGTTGATTTTGAGTGATTCACTGATTGAAGTTAGTTTCGCAAAGAAAAAAACAAAAAAAGTGATTGACAAATAACAAACAACAAGTTATTATAAGTGAGTTGCTAAAACGACCTCGTGAAAAACGAGTTCAAAAAACTTTTAAAAAATAGTTGACAATCAATTAATGGTTTGCTAAGATATAAAAGTTGCTACGGCAATCACAAACGATAAACGAAGCAGTTGTGTTTCATTTATCACGTAGACCTTTGAAAACTGAACAAAGTAAGACAAACCAAATGTGTAGGGCGTCTTGATTCAATTCAAGACAACAAACATTTTTAACAAGCAAGCAATATGCTAGCAATATGCTAGCAAACAA
>NZ_JAFLWG010000050.1:0-11256 GCF_017316315.1 Enterococcus sp. DIV1298c
TCAAGGAAAACAAGAGATATTCACTTTTCTCTTATCGTTTTTTTTATCAAGGAAAATAAATGAAGTAATTAGTCCTATATGGAACAAGCAATTAAAAGAAGAGAAACAAATAGTGAAAGAATTCTACCCTATTGAATATAATCGCTTTGTTAATTTCATAATAAAGCGAAATAAGGAACTACGATTGTTTGATGATAATATCGAAGATATCGCAACTAGCTTAACAATGTTAATGGAGATTTTGTTAACAAAGTACTCGGTTTCTAAAAAAATCATATTCATTTTGGAAGGAAATCATTTGTTGATTCAATTAATACGAACCCAAGCTCAGATATTCTTACAATCAAAGTACGATGTATTTTTTGTTCCAATCGAGTGTCAGACAGAGAACTTTCTTTCTGGACAAGATGTTGATTTGATTGTAACAAATTATCGACCTTATCTTTTAGATTATGTTATAAAAAAAGATTACTTATTAATCAATAAGGTTCCTGATAAGCAGGATTGGATAAATATTATTACTTACTTGAATCCGCTGATGAGTAAAGTCTTTCATAACTATTAATTATTTAAAGCATACAAAAAGCCTGTCAGGCAGCTTTTTGTATGCTTTTTTAGTTATTGACTTTAGTCAGTTTCGTTTGCGTAGCGTACAAAAAAAACGTGCGTTTCTACGCGTGGACGAAATAGTTTTAGCGATAAAAGTTTAGTACATACGAGATGGAATTGTAAGGTTCACATAGTCTTTAACCCGAAGTATCGACGAAAAATGATTTATGGAAAGTTAAGAGTAAGTATTGGTCAGATATGAAGAAAATTGTGTGAGATGAAATACGTTGAAATCATTGAAGCTCATGCAATGCCTAACCACATTCATATGTTAGTAAGAATACCGCCAAAGATTAGTATTCTAGTTTTATGGGCAACTTAAAAGGACAAAGTGCAACCTTAATCCATGAAAAACATGCGAATTTGAAATATAAGTATGGGAATAAAAGCTTTTGGTCCAAAGGATACTACGTGAAAACGGTTGGATTAAATCAAAAAACAATTGAAAAATATATTCGAGAATAAGAAGCAGGTGGTCGAATTAGAGATAGTATAAGTAAACAAGAGTATGTAGATCCATTTAAATAGTTAAAGAGAGATAGGGGTGTGAGAGATTGGTGGTCATTTAAAAAGTCCCTTTTAAGGGGCTAGCGAGTGGTGAGCCCTTCTAGGGCTATTAAATTATAGTAAAGTGGGTTCACAACTGGGTGAAAAACATGGATTTCCTATTTTTTTTTATTGTTGTAATCTTAATCTATAAACTGATTGATTTAATAAGTTTAAATTTAAGCTGTAATAGGAGGGATAAAATTTTGAGTTTTTAATAAATATTTTAAACCGAGGTTTCTTGGGGTGATCGTATGTTATGTGATTTTAATTTTTTTCACGCTAAATGCAAAGGCCGTAGAATTAGATGTAACGAAAACAGAAGGTACGATTAGATTTTATGGTATTTACGAACCAGTTGGAAAACCATCCCCTCCCCCTCCCGATTTAACATCCCAAAAAATTTGGAATAATGGCCCGCAGAATCGAAAACATTTACCAAGAACTAATTTTTTCAGTTCTTATACGAATTTTTGGATAGGCTTAACTTTAATTATTTTGGGATACGAATTATTAAAGAGGAGAAATAAGACCTAAAGCAACAAACATTTAATAGAAAGAAAGTAGGAATATTTTTATGAAAACCATACGTTTATCACCTATCGCTCTACTACTATCCACTATCCTAGTAGGAGGACCGATTTCAGCTTTTGCAGATGAGACAAGATCGGTAATCACGGAGGGGGAAATTCAATTTGTAGCGGATGAAGATGGCGAACTAATAGTTATACCACCAGTTGGACCGGAAGGCGGCGGTCCAGATGTTGAGCTTGAACCAGAAATTCCAGGTACGACAGGGCCTTTATCAATTATGAAAGCCGCAACAATTAGCTTTGGTTCGCAAGTAATCTCAAACCAAGATCAAACCTACAGTATGGTTGCTGAATTACAACCTCTTAAAGAAACGGGAGAATTAGTACCATATGTTTCATTTGCACAGGTCCAAGATTTGCGTGGAACAAATGCGGGATGGGATTTAAAAGTTAGCGTAAGTGACTTTAAGTCAGATACACAAAACAATGTTTTATCCGGAGCAGAAATTACTTTTGTAGATTCAATGGTTCGTTATGAAGGACTTAATCAAAATAATGCCCCTACTGGTCATACAAAAGGATTAAAGTTAATTCCTAATGTTGGATCAGTTTCCGTAATGACTGCTGAGACAGGAAAAGGAGCCGGATCCTCATCTATTGTATGGGGAAATCAAACAAATTTAAACGAACAATTTTCATCTTCAAATGTAGAGGTTGTTACTAATAATGCTATTCAATTATCTGTACCAGGTTCAACAGCAAAAGATGCTACAAGTTATGAAGCCAAGTTAACTTGGGAACTAATAACAACACCAGAAGAAGACGTTGAAGATGGTGAAGACGGGGGGGATGACGTAGACAACACTGTTGTAACAAATAGAAATATTTGAGTACGGGAGAAATAATAGAAGATAGCAATATAGATTTATGTGGAGGATAACGAATATAGTAGTATTACAAAATTTGTGATACTACTATTCTCAAAGAAAGAGGTTGAAATTTAAGTGAGAGATATTGATACATACGAAAGATTTTATTTTAAAAGTTATATAGGTGGAATTCTTTTAATATTGACAGCTATATTTATTCCGCTGAAAGTAGTAGCTGCTGAAGAGTCATTAGACTTTTATGTTACTCCAGAATTTTCTGAAAGCCAAGTTGATGGAAACGTAAGATACTTTGACATGAATGCTGAGCCAGGAAGTGTTCAAAAGTTGACTCTAAATCTAAAAAACGGTAATGCTAGAAAAAAGAAAGTACAAATAACAGCACATACTGCATTTACCAATGTATTAGGTTCTGTGGAGTACGGAAAAAATGCTGAGTTTATTGACCCTACGTTAGAGCATTCTTTAGAAGATTTGATTGAGCCAATTGAGCCAATTGAGCTTGCTGCCAATGAATCTAAAAATGTTGAAATTACTTTGAATATGCCTACCGAACAATTTAATGGTTTATTAGCCGGAGGGTTGAGAATTGCAGAAATAAATGACGATATTGGAGAAGAGACTAAGGAAGATAGCCTTACACTTACAAATGAGTTTGTTTATATCATTGGAGTATTAGTAAGCAACAACCGATCATCTGTGCAACCATATTTAGAATTACAAGATGTTTTTGCAGATCAACTTAATTATCATAATGTAATAAGCGCACAAATACAAAACATAACACCCACATTTATTAATAAATTAGTAGTTGATGCAACTGTAAGACGAAAAAATGAGAATGAAATTTTGTATCGCACTCAAAAGGAAAATATGCAGATGGCGCCAAACTCTAGTTTCAATTTTCCGATTTCTTTAAATGGTGAAAAATTTGAAAGTGGAGACTATATTTTAGAACTAGTTGCTCAGTCTGGAAAGGACATTTGGGAATGGAAAAGAGAATTTGAAATAGAGACGGATGTTGCAAGGGAGCTAAATCGCACAGATGTAACGGTTACAGATAATAATGAATTAAATACATTGGTTGTTTCCATATTACTTATTATTTTAATTCTTACAATTATATGGTTATTTTTAAAATCTAGAATAAAGGAGTAGACTATAAAAAATGAAGCTACGAAGAATCATAGTAAAAGTTACAATACTATTTGTTTTTATTCAAAATATAATACTCCCTATAAATTTTACTGTAGGTTATTTGTATGCAGATGAGAATAAACCTATATTAGATGAAATGCTAGATTCTTCATGTCCTTCAAAAGATCATCCAGAAAATAAAAAAGAAGACTTTTATTTTGAAGAAACACAATCACAATACTTAGCTGGTGAAGAATTTACTTTGATTGTTAAAACAAGAAACGTGACAACAGAGTTTGAGATCAGTATTCCATTAGATTCCAAAATAATAAATGATAAAACATCAGATCAAGCAATAACCAATACAGGCGATGGAAAATGGGTTATACAATCAAGTATACCTAAAAATTTATTTGAAATCAGAATTAATATAGAACATTCTGGAAAACATACTTTTTCTATTGATGAAGTAAAACATAGTATAGAAGTTCAAGAGTGGAATGATAACAAAGATAGAGAAGCCGCAGCTCATAATAAGGACCAAGACATTAATATAAATGAAGATAGAAATGAAATGAACAGCAGCATTATACAAGAGCATGAAAATTACTCGAATCAAATAGGTTTGGAAGAAAATAGTGATTTGAAAGATAATAAGAAGAATCAATCGAAGGTTAACGTTATTGGAAATCCAACTATAAAGGATGTTGCTAGTTGGGAAGAATTCATTAAGGCTTTTTCAAACAAAGAAATTCATACAATAAACATAATTGCGGATTTTGAAACACCTAATAATCCTAGAATAGGTATTGAGAATATCACTGAAGGAAATACTGACAATGTACCTAATTCCGAGCGCTTTGTTCGGTTAAGGGAAGCTTCCATATCTAGAAAAGTTATAATTGAAGGGAATAATCATCAAATAGATTTTCGGTCTATTATGTTAGGATTTGAAAATAGAACTGTAAGTCAGATTTCTCCATGGGATATAGAAATAAAAAATCTAACTATTTACCACGGTAATTGGTATGGACCTATTTCGTTGGTAAATTTGAGTGATTCCAATCAACGTACATCCAAAATGACATATTATAACATTACAAATTATGGGAATCAGCTATTACATGCTCCGTATACAGATATATACATCAAAGGAACAGTTGTAAATCATCAAGTACAATATTATACATCCAAGTTTCGAGAAAACTGGCAAATATATACTACCCATCAGGCAAATTTAGAGGTATCTAATGTAGAGATTTCAGAAAATGCTACACTTGATGTAAAAACAATTGGTGCTGGGAATATTGATGTCTTAAATGGTGGAACCTTGACTTTAAAAAAGAATTCGACTTTACTAGCTGAAGCAAATGGTCATGCGGGAGAAATTGAAGGGGTAAATATTCTTCTTAGAAATGGAAATTTTATAGTGGAAGAAAATGCTCGTGTTGAATTGAAAACACAAAATAAAAGAGGAGGGATTAGTCTTTATTCATCGAATTCAAAGGTCAGCATTGGAAAAAATTCCTATGTAAGTGTAGTTTCTTCAGGTGATAAAGATAATAGAAATGGAGTATGGTGGAATGCTATTTTTATGAATGGAGGTAGTAAATTTGAAATAGATGATGGTGGGAAACTGCATATTCAAGGAATAAATATGGGAGCATCAAGTTCAAATATTATTGAAGTACAGGGTAGTGCAGACTTTAGTGTTGGCAAGGATGCAGTTATAGATATAACAAGTGATAGTACGTCAAATAATCAAAGTATTATGAATTTTACTAGCTCAAATTCAAAATTTAAATTTGTAGATGCAAAAAGAATCAATTTACAGCGTGTAAGTGAAATATCAGGTACATCTACGGAAAATGGGTTGATAAGAATAGCAGGAGATAGCGGTTTACTAGAAATTGATATTCAGACAGTTAAAATGTGGGCTAGAGGGAACTATAATGCTGTGCATCCGACCTATACATGGACACCAATCTTTAATTTAAATTTAGTTTATTCAAATTTTACATCTAGGATAGAAAGTGTTTCATCAATTAACCAAAATATAATTACGGATTTTGAAAGGTTTTTTACCACTCAGAATGTGCAAAGAGTTTTGTTTGAAAAGATACCTGATGTAAAAGTAACAATAGATGCTTTGTCGGAAGATTCTGTAGCTTCAAATTCAACTACTATTACTGGAAAATCGAATCCATTTAGTTATATACGTTTTTCAGGAGATTCATCCATACCTTCAGGAAGTATTCTATCCCCAAATACTTCTGAAAGTGAGAAATTTCATACTATCGCCGATCATAATGGAGATTATAATTATACTTTACCGCAAGGATTAAGATTTTCTGCAGGTAATGAAGTTACGGCCTACGCTTTTTTAAACGGAAAAGATGGTATCGCTAGTACTATAGTAGAAGGAAAGAAAGCTACTCCGGATCCTATCGACCCAATCAATCCTGAAAATGAGGTCAATCCTGAAAATAAACCAGAGGTTCCTGAATATCAAGGATTGTTGAGTCTCGATTTTGTTTCTCAATTCGTATTTGGAGAACAAAAAATTTCTGCAAATGATAAAATTTATTATGCTAATTCACAAAAAATTTTAAATGACATGGGAAATAATTACATTGGCAGCCGTCCTAATTATATCCAGATAAGTGATCGTCGAGCTAATAATAGTGAAACAGGTTGGGAATTGTCAGTAACACAAAACAAACAATTTACAGATTACAGAGGAAATGAGCTTTTAGGAGCAAGTATAGGTATGACTAATCAACAGCTAGTTACTAACATTGGAGGAAATAGTCCTTCATTACAGGAAACGGATGATATAACTTTAGTCCCTAACGTAAAGCATGTATTATTAAAAGCTCAAGAAAATACAGGAAAAGGAACCTGGATTTATCGCTTTGGTGATTTGGAAACGGCGAATAAAAGCGTATATTTAAAAATCCCCAAAGGTTCAAATCCGGATGCAACGGCATATAATACTAATTTATTGTGGACTTTAAGTATAGTTCCTTAAAATTGAGGTTTAGTGTATACAAAATAAAATTAGAATTTAATGTTATACACGATAATCTAAGAGAAAAGAGATACTAAAATGGATTATATTTATGGCTACCCTAAGTATATTGAAGACTTTTGTAAAGAATTTAATAGATACGAAATTACCTCAGGCCCATTTATTGAATATATAGAGCAACAGATTGGGGAAATTGAGAAGTGTATTGAACAAATTTCTCAAGATAATTTTTGGAAATCTATTTCTATAATATTAGGAATAGATGCAAAACTATGTTTAGCATTAGAATTACTGGAAATTTGTGACTTTTCAGATGAAGAGATGATAAGAATTATAAGTAACGATTATAAATCTTATTTTAAAGAACTTAGTGGATATAATTTACGTGAAAAAACAAAACCGTCTCTTTTTTTTAATATTTTATAAATATTTTTAAATATATGAATGAAGATAACATAAAGTCAAACTATATCAAATCCAGCATAAAATATTGGCAAGCACTCTTAACTTATATCGAAAAAACGACAGTGATAACAACTTCCACTTACTCAAAAGAGTCATTAACGAAATATGGTGATGCTGTTGAAGGAGTCCTTATGAACAGCACATTAAATGGAGTAGGAATTCCTCAAAAAAATATGAAGTGGATTCATTTCTCTCAAGTAAATCGTACAACCGATGAACGAAGAAAAGCATTCTTAAAAGAATTACCTAAGATGCTCTAAACTAAAATGCAGTAGAATATTATGTATCAATTTCTATAGAAATTAGTTTTCCTAATCACCATATAAGTGAAGACAAATGAATTAAAATTATGCCAACTAATTTAGTAAAAGAAAAAATATGTTTTTGTATAAGAGAGTTTTACTTCTTTTAAGAATAGCCTAGTTTTTTTGAAGCGAGTTGCCAAAAAGTATAACATTAAAAGAATGTACACGAAATAGGTTCAGATCTCTTTTTTGATACGGTAGATTGTTTGTCTTGTAATATTGTAGTCTTTCGCAATCTTTGAAATAGCAACCCCCTTATTAAGATCCTCAACGATGCTTTTATAAACAAGGCGACGTTGGGGATCTTTTGCGTCCGCACTGTATAGCTTAGGACGGCCTTTATAAACACCATTAGCCTTAGCAATCTTAATTCCTTGTGCCTGGCGTCGTTTGGATTCTTTACGTTCCTGTTCGGCAATCATGGCCAATATTTGAATGATTAAGTCTTTAATGAATTTATCCAGGAGTGGATTTCCAATTGCTTCCGCCATTATAGGTAGACTAGTAATGATCAGCCGGATGTTATTATTTTTTAGGTAATTAACTGAAGCGATAATTTCATCATAATCTCTACCTAATCGATCAATGGCTTCTACAATAAAAGTATCTTGTTCACGTACAGAATCTAAAGCCTTTTGAAAAATTGGCCGTTCTGAAATTGTGGCTTCAGATTGTTTTTCAATAAAAATTTTTTCTGCTCCAAATTGTTTCATTTCTTCAATTTGGCATTGTTCATTTTGATCAAGAGAAGAGACTCGAATATATGCAACTTTCAATTTTTTTACCTACTTTCTCGAACTATTTAAAATACACCCTAATCACACACTAGAAATCGAGATTTTTCAATGATCCGCTAGTGTATATTTAGGGTACACTGCCTTGAAAAATAAGGAAACACCCAAGGGTTACTTAGGTGTTTCCTTATTTTTTTCTTCTATTTTGTTGAGGTAACGATAAATAGTTGTTCGAGAAACATTCCAACGTTCCGCAATTGTCTTAATAGGAGTACCGTTATCAACTAAGGTTTTTAGTAAGTCTGAATCTTGATCAGTTAGTTTTTCAGGCCGTCCACCAAAACGACCTCTTGCACGAGCAGCTTCTCGACCAGCAGCCGATCTTTCCAAAATCAAATTGCGCTCAAATTCTGCAAAAGCCGCAAATAAATGAAACATAAGTTGTCCAGTAGAGCTAGATTTATCCATTGTAATATTTTCTTGAAGACTATGGAAACTTACACCACGTTCATTCAATCGATTGACGATCGAAATCAAATCTTCCATATTTCTTCCTAGCCGATCTAAACGCCAAACTACGAGAATATCTCCAGAACGAACAAAATTGATGGCCGTTTCTAATCCTGGTCGATTACTTTTTGCACCGCTCATATGATCGGTAAAAATTTTCTCACAACCAAATTTGTTTAAACTATCTTCTTGTAAATCTAAATTTTGTAATCCAGTAGATACTCGAGCGTATCCTATTTTCAAAATAATCACTCCTCATTAAAATCTATTGTACCATAACTTTATTTATATAGTTTAATTGAACATAGATTTTGGCATGGGTTTATGAACACGGAATGAATTGTTTTTTTGAAAAATATAGACAAAAAACAAAGTGTTCAGAAACGGACGATATTCTGGACACTCTGTTTTTTAGGTTCTCGCATATTTAAACTTTTGAAACTTTAAAAAAAGTATTATAAACTTCATTTTATTGTAGAAAAAATTATTGATTAAAGATACTCAATTTATTGAGTAATTTCTTCAATTCTATGGCGTCCCAAGGTAAATATTCTGCTATAGTTAGTCCTACAATTTCATTATTATCAAATAGACTAGTTAAAATAGTTGTGACTTCTAATAGAGACATATTTCCAGCGCTTGATGGGAACTTGTCTTGTCCAGGTTCTGAGAAATAAACTGATCGGAATATATTTGGATCTAAAACATCCAAATCGAAGTGGATTGCAATTTTTTTGAATTTATTTTTATTAATCCATTCTTGGATTTCAGCATAATTCAAATGTTTATCTTGTTGAATCGTATAATTAATATCTAGGTCAGATAATATATTTTTTTCTTCAAAGTTGGGTTCTTGCAAACCTACATACAGAATAGAATCTGATGATAGTGGATTTTCTACTATTTTTGACAGTTCTGGATCTCCCATACCCAATAGGTTGCCTAGAACCATTGCATGTTCATTGTAATATATTTTTGGAGTTGATATATCTGGATGCGCATCAATCCAGATCACACCTAATTCCTCTTTGTATTTACCTTTTAAATAATCAAGTGGAGCTTGAGATACTAAGCAAGTCCCTCCTAATGTGATGATTTTTTCAGGTTGCTCTTTTTCCAGGATTCTTTTTGAGACTTGAACATTCTCTTTCACAACTTTCTGTGCGATCACATTATTTTCCTTTAACAATGATGCAGTATTAGGATACTCAATTGGCAGCCGAACTTCTTTTTGATTTTCATTTTTGGGGGCTAACCAAGATAAAAGTTCTGCGCCAAAATAATATTCTGGCTTATTCCCACCTTGCCAATCAGCAGCTAGTATTCGTAAAGTTTTAGTCATAATATTCTCTCCTTTGTGTTAAACTACTTTTACAATAAACTATGACGTTACTAGAGGGTCAAGAGGAGAGACTTTGTATGAAATATTTATCAATTGGGAAAATGTCAAAACTGAGTAATATCTCTATTCGAACTTTAAGATACTATGATCAAATCAACTTATTTAAACCAGAATATATAAATAAAGAAAACAACTATAGATATTATTCGATCCAACAATTATTCTATTTAGAAATAATCAAGTATTTGAGAAAATTAAAAATGCCTATTAATGATATTAAAAATGCCATGTCGCTTTCGCCTAAACAATTAAATTATTTTTTAGAAAAACAGGAAAAAGAAATAAATAGTCAAATAAATGAGTTAAATCATATAAAAAATTTACTTGAAAATCAAAGAATAGAACTTAGTTTTCAGAATGAATTGTTAGATAAGACTGAAGGAAAGATTTATCGAAGGATGATTAAAAAGAGAACAATTGTAAAGCAGATTTGTAATGGAAAAATTACACCTTTGACTCAACCAGATCTTTATTTTTCAGAGTTATATCATCTACTTGAAACGAATAGTTGGGTTCCAAAATCTTATCAATACAATTGTTCATTTACTTTAAGAAACTATGACTCATTGGATGAAATAAATTATAACTATCTTTTTATCAATGTTTATCCAACAGAAGATCCATCTCTACATGGTATGACAGATGAAATAGCTGAGGGAGAATACTTATGTGTTAAATTTAATTGGAATGTGCAGAACTATTTGAAGAACTATCTTGTCCTTAAAGAAGCATATGAAAATTTAGGTTGTAAGGGGAATCCAATTGTTTACGAGGTTTCTATGGCAAATCATTTTGATAGTTCACATGATGGGGAATTTGTTAGTGAACTTCAAATAAAAATTTAAGTATGATTATTATGAATATTATTAAAAAATAAATTATTCTTGTCCGTACCATATATGTGAAAAATATCCAATTAATGTCTATCTAGGGTACACCCAAATTTTACAACGATAAACCTCTTGTTTGTATCATTTTTATACCGCACTATTTCATACGAATGTTCCATGCACTCCAATTACAAAGAGGGCTAGAAAAAATTATATATCATGTTAAATGTTAAATTTAATATGGTTTACTAATTGTTAATATAACTA
>NZ_JAFLWG010000051.1:0-51682 GCF_017316315.1 Enterococcus sp. DIV1298c
TCCTAAATGTTTCAGTTCTTAGGTTTATAATAAACGCAACCGGTTGCGTTAGTCAATAGCAAAGTGAGAAATCGAGAATCTTTTTGTTGAGAAATGACTAGCAAGAAAAAAATATCGTGAATATATTATTAATGATAAAGAGTCTATACTATATTGTAGAGTTTTTGTTTTTCAAAAGAAAAAACAAATAAAATAAAAATAAAGCATTTACAAAAAAAGAAATTACCTCTATAATACGGATTAACGAAACCGATTGCGTAAAGGAGAGGTAGAAATTGAAAAAATTATTTAGTTTTGAGTTTTGGCAGAAATTTGGAAAGGCTTTAATGGTCGTTGTCGCAGTGATGCCAGCTGCTGGTTTGATGATCAGTATCGGGAAATCGATCCCATTGATCAACCCGGATATGGCAGCGCTTGTTACTACGGGTGGCGTTCTTGAAAGTATTGGTTGGGCAATTATTGGAAACTTACATTTATTATTTGCGTTAGCAATAGGTGGTAGCTGGGCGAAAGAACGTGCAGGCGGAGCATTTGCTGCCGGTATTTCATTTGTTTTGATCAATCGGATCACAGGTGCTATCTTTGGTGTGACAACAGAGATGTTAGCAAACGAAGATGCGTTCACACATACGCTGTTCGGCACACGGATCATGGTCAAAGGATTCTTTACGAGTGTATTAGAAGCGCCTGCATTGAATATGGGGGTATTCGTAGGGATCATCGCCGGTTTTGTCGGTGCGATGGCGTATAACAAATACTATAACTACCGTAAATTACCAGATGCACTTTCTTTCTTTAACGGCAAACGCTTTGTTCCTTTTGTAGTGATTCTATGGTCAACGATCGTTGCACTAATTTTGGCAGCAGTTTGGCCAGCAATCCAAGCAGGAATCAACAATTTCGGTTTATGGATCGCACAGTCACAAGATAGTGCGCCAATTTTAGCACCATTTTTATATGGAACATTGGAACGTTTATTGTTACCATTCGGGTTACACCATATGTTGACGATTCCAATCAACTATACGCAATTAGGTGGAACGTACGAGATTTTATCTGGTGCACAAGCAGGGACACAAGTATTTGGACAAGATCCATTATGGTTAGCTTGGGCAACTGACTTAGTGAACCTAAGAGGAGCAGGCGACATGTCACAATACGAATTCGTGTTGCAAAACTGGACACCAGCTCGTTTTAAAGTCGGTCAAATGATCGGTTCTTCTGGTATTTTGATGGGGATGGCACTTGCCATGTATCGCAATGTCGACCCAGATAAAAAAGCGAAATACAAATCAATGTACTTCTCAGCTGCTTTAGCTGTCTTTTTAACAGGGGTAACAGAACCACTAGAATTTATGTTTATGTTTGCGGCAGTGCCACTTTATGCCATCTATGCAGTGATCCAAGGGGCAGCTTTTGCAATGGCTGATATTTTACCATTACGTGTCCATTCATTCGGGAACATCGAATTATTGACGCGGACACCATTAGCAATCAAAGCAGGACTTGGCGGTGATTTGATCAACTTCGTCATCTGTGTCATTCTCTTTGGTGTAGTGACTTACTTCTTAGCGAATTTCTTGATCAAGAAATTCAACTTTGCGACACCAGGACGTAACGGAAACTACGACAGCGATAGCGAAGAAACAACAAATGGCACGACAGCCGGACCTGCTGATCAACAAATCATCCAAATCATCCATCTATTAGGTGGAAAAGAAAACATTAAAGACGTGGATGCTTGTATGACACGGTTACGTGTAACAGTTGCCGATCGAGGTAGAGTCGGTTCAGAAGACGCATGGAAGCGTGCAGGCGCAATGGGCTTGATCGTAAAAGACAACGGCGTCCAAGCGGTTTATGGACCAAAAGCGGATGTTTTAAAATCAGATATCGAAGATCTATTGCAATCAGGGGCAGATATCCCTGAACCACAAGTCAAAGAAGTCGTGATGGAAAAAGAAACAGCGACAGCAGCATTAGGGATCGAAAAAGAATTATACGCAGTGGCAAAAGGTGAAGTGATTGCTTTAGCAGAGGTCAATGATCCAGTCTTTTCACAAAAAATGATGGGAGATGGGTTTGCGGTCATTCCTGAAACAGATGCGATCACAGCTCCAGTAGCCGGTAAAATCGTCAGCGTATTCCCAACGAAACACGCAATCGGTATGGAAACAGCGGAAGGTGCAGAAGTACTGATCCACATGGGAATCGATACTGTCCAAATGGCAGAACCTGCATTTGAAGTTTCTGTCAAAGAAGGACAAGAAGTCACACCAGGCACCCCAATTGCACGAATGGATCTTGCCAAAGTCAAAGAACAAGGGAAAGATACAACGATCATGGTCATTTTTACTGATGATAAAGTGAAAGAAGTTGCGATCACCACTCTTGGTTCTGTTGAAATAGGTACAGAAATCGGTAAAATCAAGCTATAATAAATAAAAGAAGTATTCAGAGATTGTGACGAAAAAGCAAGACGATGGGGATTTTTTCTTCAACGATCAGCGCTGACGTAGCAGTCTCTGATTTTTATGTAAAAAGGAAAAGAGGTTCCCAAAAAAATGAAAGTAATGACGTTGAATACGCATAGTTGGTTGGAAGAAGATCCATTCACTAAACTTCAAGAACTCACTGACAAGATTGTAGCCGAGGGATATGATGTGATTGCTTTGCAAGAGGTCAATCAACTGATCCAAACAAATATTGTCAACGAACAACAGTTAGTCGATTTTTGTCCAGTAATGAATCAAACCCCGATTCACGAAGATAATTTCGCTTATTGCCTCGTCCAAAGATTAGCTGAAGCAGGAGAAGCTTATTTTTGGAGTTGGGAAATGAGTCATATCGGGTATGACAAATATGAAGAAGGAAATGCTATTTTATCAAAGACCCCTTTAGACAGTCGGGCATACCTAGTATCCGAAACAAAAGAAAAAGAAAACTATCGTACCCGCATGATCCTCGTTGCAAAGACCGTGATCGAGAATCAACCGATCGTTGTCGCAAGTTGTCACTTTTCTTGGTGGTCAGATGCAGAAACTGGCTTTGCCTACGAGTGGCAATTTTTACAGAAACAACTCTTAACGTATCAAATGCCTTGTTTGCTGATGGGTGATTTTAATAATCCGGTAGGCGAGGAAGGGTATCGCTTAGTGGCAGCTAACCAACTGAAAGTCAAAGACTCCTATCTTTTAGCAGAGCAAAAATCTGAAGAAGCCACGATCGAGAAAAAAATCGACGGGTGGGAAAACAACACAGAAGCTTTGCGAATCGACTATATTTTTGTTCCAATGGATAGCAAAGTCAGTGCCTACACACGGATCTTTGACGGCACGAACGGACCAATCGTTAGTGATCATTTTGGAGTGGCTGTGGAAATGGAACGATAAAGTGAGCGTAAAAATGTAAAAAGGCGGATAAAAAATAAGGACACCTTCTAAAACAATCCGCTGTTTTGAAGGTGTGCTTTTTTTAGCGTTGCTGACTATTCTTGGTGGTCTAGAAAAACATTTGCAAACCAATTTTAGAATGGCTAGATAAGAAGTTGGATAAGTAGACTTGATTTACAATTAGATCAAGTGGATTCGAAGGAATATTGATATAATCGAGGTAACGAAAAGGAGCAAGCCAAAATAAATAGGGGTGAAAATCCATGATCGATTATAAGACCAATGCTCAGATAAATAAAAATGAACTGGAAAATCTCTATCACATTTTTAAAACATAAGCGGGGCTGTGGCAGTCAATGTGCCATAGCCCCGCTTATGTTTTGAGCGTTCTAAAAAAATTATAGTTTAGCTGATTTTACATTTTTTTCTTTCCTAAAATTAAATTTTTGTGAAAGATAGATTCCTAAAAATGTCAGCCATCCTGCAATAGTCATACCAACGACGAAGTAGAAATAGATTGGAAGATCGTAATAGAGAATGATCTCGTTGATCCCATTATGCTGTTTGACGATCGGGGTGCCGATATCGGTCAATTCAAAATCTGTCAATTTCTTGCCATTTTGCATCAAGACGGTTCGATCATACACGATAACTGGAACATGCACAGTTGGCTCGCCGGTGTTTTTCCATTTGATGCTCAAGCGTCCATCTGGATGTGATTTGATAAAGGTAGTTTCATTTTCTAAGATTTCTTCATTGTAACGATCGTATTTATTTGCTTTCGTTTGTTCATAGATCGGTAAATAATCCGGCGTCGTTTTTTGGAAAACAAACAAACTTTTGGACATGTCATGACTATAGAAGGTTTTTCTCGCTTCATCAGGTGTATCGAAGAGATACGTATGACGACTGACAAAGGTTTCATCTTCCCATTTATCGAGGTGACGGTATAAGTTTTGGATGGTTTGGACACTACTGAACAAAATCAGTAACGTCGCACCTACACGTAACCAAGTCTTTTTCTCCCAGCGATTGGCGACAATCGCAAAGTAAAGTAAGAAAAGCAAGGTAAATGGAACAAAGAAACGAAACGGGAACTGGATCAAGCTAATAAATGGCACTTCGTTTTCAACTAATGTATTCCAAGGGATCAAACTAGTTGAAAGTAGGAAGAACACGACGCTTGTACGTAACAATAGTTTTGGAAACAGTTCTTCGCGTTTTCGGAACAACAAGAAAAATAAAAATCCAGCAAACAAGACGATAGGGAAAATCTTTGGATAATTCAACCAGTAACTTCCCTCAAGATTGATTGCTTTTTCTGTCATTCGTCGGTTGACGAATGGTGGAAGAATCTCGTTACCGCTGTAAACCATCGCCATACCTACCCAAATATTTGCTGTTAGGATAAAGTAAAGCAAAATGGATTTCCCTAATTGGAGAAGTGCTTTTCCTTTGTTCGTTTGCGTAAAGAAATAATAACCGTAAAACGGAATGTACATCAACACCAGCATGACGGATGATAGTAAATGGATCTGTGTCATCAAGGCAATCGCGGCAGTCACTTTAAGTACAGGGAATTTCTTATGCATGATGAAATCAACGAGAGGGATCATACACAAAGGATAAAAAACGGTTCCCCAACTCGTAAATCCTTGATTGACAGCCCAATACTGGATCGAATAGGTCGTCATAAATAATATTGAGACCGGCACGCTCACCCAATCACGTACTTTGACGTAGCGCAACAAGGTCAACATGGACCAACCAGCAATAAGGAAGAGGATAAAATTTGATAAGATCTGATAATGGTACCAACTTCTTGCAACGAGTACGATCAACCCTTGGAAGTATGAGAATAACGGACCGTAAATCGCATTGACGATCCGACCGCTTTGTTGAAAGCCATACATCGAAGGGAAGTAGTGTAAGTCACCGTGGATGATTTGTTGTGCTGCATCATAGAAGCGATTATAGTGAAATGGTGCATCGGCCCCGATAATCAATTTTTGTGATAAGATATTCGGCAATACGAAAATAATTGCGAAAATAAAAATCAAAAAATATGGTCTATATTTTTTCAACTGTTCTGCTCCTTTTCATATAATAACTAAACTTATCATAAAGGTTAATGAAAAGAGAGGCAAGGAATTAGAAAAAAACTGAAAATAATATGAAATTATTTATGTAATTCATAAAGAAATCATTGGTAAAGTTATTTAACGAGATTTTTGATGATCAATAGGGAAGTGTTAGTAAAACTTTATTTTAGATCCCCAAAAAAACTATGGGAAAAGTCACTGAACTTCACGATATGAAGGAGTGGCTTTGTTCCCTAAGCTAAGCAAATGGATTATTTATTGACACGACGGTAGTTTTCGTCAAAGTAACGACCTTCACGAATGTCTTTAGGCATCCCTTCATAAGGTTCTTCACTAATAACATCCTCATTATCAACACCCGCATCACCCATATAAGTAATTGTCGCAAATTCAGGAACGACTAATTTAGGATAAGTTTCATATTTTTCACGAGCAGCTTCCATTTCAGCAATATGTTCGTTTTGGAAAGTGACAGTGATCTCTGGATGTTCTTCGACCCATTTAGGGAAGAAAATCGTACCATGTAGTTTTTTCTCATTTGGCATAAAGTCTAATGCGACATCTGTACCAGTTGGTTCAGTCCAAGTGATTTTAAATACACCATCGGTTAATTTTACAATATCTGCTTCTTGGTCTTTGACCCAACGTCCTTTGACCATTCCACCGTGAATACGATAATCAACGGTGTGGTCATTTTTTGCATACCATTCATATTCCCAACCGTTATCATACGTATAGATAAAGTGAGTTCCGATAAAATCTTCTAAGTTTTTGAATTCTTTCATGTAAAACATCCCCTTTAAATTATAACATGTAATAATTTACATGTTTTTGATTACGTGATTATGATAGAATGATTTTGAGAGAATGTCAAGGAGGAAATTTTGATGGCTAGAAAAAATACATTACGCTATATTTTATTGGGACTACTGAGCAAAAAAAATCAAACGGGGTATGAGTTGAACCAAGCATTTAAAAATGAGATCGGTGAATTTTGGCAGGCAAAGCATAGTCAGATCTATCCTGAACTGGCTAAAATGGAAGAACTAGGCATCATCAAACATGAAGTAGGGATCACTGGCGTCAAGCTAGAAAAGAAAATTTATCAGCTGACGGAAGAAGGGCGTATTTTGTTAAACGAATGGATCCATACATCACCAAATGAACTGCCAGTCAACCGTGATGAATTTGTCTTGAAACTTTATTTTGTGAAAGACATCAATGATCCAGCGTGGATCGAGATCCTTGAACAGCAAAAGGAGCTTCATGAAGAAAAAAGACAGCATTTATTGGCTAGACAACAAGTGATTTTCCCGACCAAAAAAGAGCAGCATGAAAACTATGGACACTACTTGATTTTGTCTCACGCAATCAATCGAGAAACCGAATATACCAACTGGTTGACACAAGTATTGGCACAGGAAACAAAAAGAAAATAAAATGGTTTGTTACGATACCTAAACAAAAAAGCCGTCAAAGCCGGAAATAGTTGACTATTTCGGCTTTGACGACTTTTTTAGTATCTGATCGTAACCTCTTGAAGGCATGTGCTAGTGGATTTGAAAAAGCAAAGTACGCACTTTTTTATTTCTCCAGTATTTTTTTGGGATCGATCGTTTCATCTGCGGGGATGATTTTATAAGACAATTCGTCTGTTTCTTCGTCGTGGATAATACATAACTGCTCTGCATCGTTGAAGTCGCCAATCAAAAGGAGTGTGTAACGTTCATCGATCAACTCGATGTCTTTGATGGACTTTGAGAAAACTTTTCGGACATGGTGCATTTTGTTTAAACGTTCCTGAGCTTTTTCAGCGGCTTTGGTCAACGTGTACCCTTCATCTAAAAATTTCTTGATGATCTCAACTTTGACCACTGTCGGTAATCGGTATTTTCTTGCACAATTCGCGTCAGCAGTGACGGATCGGATAAAGCCTTTTTGCTCCCAATACCTCAATTGTCGTGGTGAAACCCCGACAATTTCACTTAGCTCACTAATTCCTACTAATAAATGATCATTTTCTAATAACTGTTTTAGTGAAGCTCCCACCATTCATCACACTCCTTTGTTGGTTGTTCCCTTAATTATACTTTTGTTGACTATCGTGTCAAGTAGGTTGACAAAAGTCGAAAATAGGAATAAAGTATCTTAGTGATTTCAGAAAACATTCAGAAAGAAGGAGAAACATGAGTAAGAATCAACCCGTAGATATTTACGGAAAACCATACAATCGTACACTACTAGTTGTTGTTTTATTGATCGGGACTTTTTGTACGGTCTTGAATCAAACCTTATTAACAACTGCTTTTCCAGCATTGATGAAAGCTTTTGATATTTCAGCTTCTGATGTGCAATGGTTGACTACAGGCTTTTTATTAGTGAATGGGATCATGATTCCGATCACTGCTTGGTTGATCAATAAATTTAGTTCTAGAAAATTATATCTGTCTGCGATGACGATTTTTTTGATTGGAACGATCACCTGTTTTACCGCTCCTAACTTTAGTACACTACTTATTGGACGCTTGATTCAAGCTTGTGGTGTTGGGGTATCTATGCCATTATTGCAAAATATCATGTTATCGATCTTCCCACCAGAAAAACGAGGTTCTGCTATGGGGATGTCTGGGATCGTGATTGGTTTAGCGCCAGCATTAGGACCAACACTTTCTGGCTATATCATTGACAATTATCATTGGCGTGATTTGTTTGGAATGGTCATTCCAATCGTCGTTCTTGTGTTAGTATTAGCATTCTTTTTGATGCGAAGTGTGATTCCTTTGTCAAATCCAAGTATCGATATTTTCTCTGCGATTCTTTCAACGATTGGATTTGGTAGCTTGCTTTATGGTTTCTCAAGTGTTGGGGATGCCGGTTGGGGAAGCGCGAAAGTGATTGGCTTCTTGATCGTTGGCGTGATTTTCATCGCCGCATTTGCTTGGCGTCAACTACATTTAGAACATCCATTCTTAGAGTTACGCGTCTTCAAATCACCAACCTTCACGATTGCAGCAATCCTAGCTGGAGTAACGAATATGGCAATGGTCGGAGCTGAAATGGTCGTTCCATTATATATTCAAAACATTCGTGGAGAGTCTGCATTCCATTCTGGTTTGATGCTACTTCCTGGAGCATTGATCATGGGGGCAATGATGCCGATCACTGGTGCAATTTTTGATAAACACGGAGCAAAACGTCTTGCGATCGTTGGGATGTTCATCTTGACAGCAGCAACCGCACCTTTTGCATTTTTGACTGAAACTACACCAGTATTGTATATCGTTATTCTTTACGCAATTCGTATGTTTGGGATCTCGATGGTCATGATGCCAGTGACAACCTCAGGGATGAATGCTTTACCTAACAATCTGATCAGTCATGGTACAGCAGTCAACAATACATTCCGTCAAATCGCAAGTTCGATCGGAACCGCAATTTTGATCAGTGTGTTGACGAACGTCACGAAAGACAATCTACCAACTGATGCTGTGTTGAAAAGTACGCCTTTAGCCTACAAAGATCAAGCGATAAATGCGACTTTATCCGGATACCATGCTGCGTTCTTCGTAGCAATCATTTTCGGATTGATCGGTTTTACGATTGCTTTCTTCTTAAAAAGAAAAGAACCAGTAGTGATGGAAGTGGGGGATAACGCATGATTATTTTCGTATTGATTGCCAGTGTCATTGCCTTTGCTTTGACGAATGTTTTTGCCAAAAAAATGTGGCAGACACTTCTTTCATTCGTCTTTGGTTTACTTTTTGTTCTCTCATTAGGACTGATCGTAGGAAATATTACCAACCATTTTGGTATGAAAGAAGTGACAGAAACTAAAACGACACCGATCGTTTCAAGTGCAGACCAATCAGAGGTCAATATGTTGCTCTACAAGTCCCTTGGAGATGGAACAGAAAAAGTCTACTTGTACCGAACAGATGACAAGCAAAAAGAACCAAAGGCAACTGGAACGAAAAATGAAACAAATAAAGTCGAACAAACAGAAGGTACAGCCGAAAAAGTCAGTGAAACAACTTACTGGGTCTATAAAAATGACCAATACAAATTCTGGTTCAACTTAGCGGATAATAACCATGAATTTGAGCGTCGTGTCAATACGTTCAAAATTCCGGCTGATTGGATCGAATTAAGTACCGACCAAGCTTCTGAATTGGCAAAACGTGTCGAAGAACAAAAAAGCACGATGGAAGCCGATGCCCAAAATTTTGTTAAAGAAGGTTTGATGAAAGCCATCGCCCAAAACCCAGCGATGACTCAAGAAGAACAACAACAAGTATCAAAAGACTTAGCGACAGCCTATCAAAAACAAGCATTGGCAAAATTAGTTGAAGAAGTGAAGAAGTAAATCGTTTAATAATAGGACAAAAATAGTGGATGAAGTATTCGACAACATACTTTATCCACTATTTTTTATGGAAGTAGGAGTGAAGAAGAAAAATTAGATTTTTACGTATTTAAAGAGTAGTAGATAGAAAGTTCGTAAAAGAAAGGAGGAAACGAAATACGAATAAGAAAATCACTACCAAGGACAATTATGTATATACATAGAGGGGGGCGTTTATAATGGAGATGTTGCCAATAAAAAAATGGGGAAACAGTAATGGTCTTAGGTTACCAAAATATATCATGAAATACCTTGAAATCCATACAGAAGATAAAGTGAAAATCATACAGGAAGAGAAGAACGGGAAAAAACGTTTGATCATCGAAGCGACTACTCCAGAAAATGAATGGACAATTGAGCAATTGTTTGCAAACTACAAAGAAGAAAGGACTCATGTAGATCTTCAGGATCTGGGTGAGACAGTAGGAAATGAAAATGGCGAGAATGACTAGATAAAGGGATATTTTATTAATTTATATAAAATAGGTACTTACATTGTTTCACCTTGTAATTACATGGTATACTTTTTAAAAAAGGAGGAATGACTTATGATTTCAACAAAAACAAGAAAACAAGGGAATTCCCTTGTGATTACGCTTCCTGCAAAGTTAGGCATAAAAGAAGGTGAAGAATTTCATATTATAAAAAAAGAAAATGGTACAGTTGCTTTAATTCCAAAAGTTGAAGATTTTTTTGAATCCGCTAAAGAAGGTGAATTTTATTTCCCAGAATTAGGGGTTGATTACACGCCACATGGAGGCGAACTAGATGAGCTATAAGCCACGCCAACGAGATATCGTTCTTCTTGACTTTGAACCGTCAAAAGGTTATGAAGTTAAGAAGAGACGACCGGCTTTAATTATGAGTAAGGATGCGTACAATTTAGCAACAAATTTAATTATAGTATGCCCAATTACTACAAGTGATAAAAATAGACCATTTCTTGTGCCTATTCAAAGCGATAAGTTCAAGCTAGATGAAGTGAAGAGAAGCAAAGTAAATACGCTTCAAGTATTCTCTCTTGACTATACCGAAAAAGCTAAAAGAAATGTTAAATACGTTGATACATTAGAGGAAGAAGCTTTTTTCGATATAGCACAAAGATTTCTTAAAAATTTTTCTTTCCCTATTTAGAGATCAGGTGGTTGAGAATCAATTTATTTTTAGGAAGAATCAACTTATTTCATTTGATAAGTAGATATATAGGCCGTTTTTAGAAACCGCGAGCTACATAGTACGAACAAAAGAATAAAGCAAAAACACAGTTGGTTTTGACAAGTAATATCAAAACCAACTGTGTTTTTTTTTATTATATTTTACTATTCTGCTCTTAAAGCAATCGCTGCATCTTTCTTCGCTGCCATACGAGCTGGGATGTGTCCGCCTAACATCGTTAAGATCGTTGATACAACAATCAAGATCAAGGCGTGTACAGGATTTAGTTGAGCAACATTTTCTAAATCAGTCATGCTGTACAATAGGCTATTGATTGGGAAAGTCGCTAACCATGCGATCAGGACACCTAATAGTCCAGAAGAAATCCCCAAAATACAAGTTTCAGCATCGAATACGCGAGTGATATCTTTCTTGCGTGCACCTAATGCTTTCAAGACACCGATCTCTTTTGTCCGCTCGATGACAGAAGTATAAGTGATGATACTGATCATGATCATACTTGTAACAAGTGAGATACCTGCAAAAGCAATCAAGACATATGTGATAGCATCCATCAATCCACCAGTCAATTCAGTCATTGTACCAGCTAGATCGGAATAGATGATTTTATCTTCATCTGATTTTCCTTTATTGAAGTCATCTAAGTAGTTTAGAATTTCTTCTTTATCGCCGAAATTATTTGGATAGATCATAATACTTGAAGGTAAGCTATCTCCACCCAAATAGCTGATCAGTGTTTGTTTCGCTGATTCATCTACTTTTTCAGTCGTCAATACATTCATATCACTGTCTTTTTGTGCTTGAACAATTTCAGAATCTTTATTTTCATTGACGATTTCTGTCGTTAATTGATCGCTGTAAGCAATACCAGGAGATAACAGATTCATCGTAGAAGAAGATTTGACCCGTAAAATACCAGAAATCTTAACTTCTCTAGTTGCATCTTCATACATTGCTTGATAATCCGTATTAGGAATAAAGTTTCCTGTTGGTAATTTTGTATAGTACGTATCGTTGTTCACTAATTTGAACGTTGTGCCGACGATCTTGTCAAAATCAAGTGTTTCACCGTCTTTTACGTCAAATCCTAGATTTTTCAACGCATTGATGTTTGTGTTGTTATTGCCGTCTACGATCAATACGACATCATTTGCAGAAGTAGGGTAGCTGCCAGAAAGCAATGAGTAATTCGACTCTAAGAAATTGTCTTTTTGGTCGTCTAATTGTGTTGGGAAACTAGAAACTCCTACACCAGTCATTGAAGACATCGCACTTGAGAATGACAATGATTCAGAATCAGGGTTTTGATTAGAGAAGCTGACAGGTTGTACGTCACCGTCAATATCTCTTAACAAGTTGATGCCAGTCGTGCGGGTAAACCCAATGTTATTACTTAGGTTAGGATCGATATTCGTTACATAATCAACATATTCTTGGTCGATATTGTTTGTATGTTGCGCCCGATCTTCGTCGCTGACCTTGGCTGTGACAGTTTTTGTATCTGGATAATCGGCTGTATTCGAGCTCAAACCATCCGATCCAGAAGGTGGGCTAGTGGTAACTCTGGAAATCGTGATTGGAAAACGAGCCATCGTTTCTGATTGTGTTTCATCGATTTGTTTTTGGAAGCCTGTAGATAAAGATAGTACGATCGCAATCCCGATAATCCCAATACTTGAAGCAAAGGAAGTCAGGAATGTCCGTCCTTTTTTCGTGCGAATATTATTGAAAGATAATTTTAGTGCGGTCCAAAAGCTCATCTTTGTCCGACGTAGATTGAATTGATCATCTTTCGGACGTTCGATATGCGGATTGGAGTCAGAGACGATTTGTCCGTCTGAGAATTCAATGATCCGATCGGCATATTCATGTGCCAATTCAGGATTATGGGTAACCATGATCACTAGCTTTTCATTCGATAATTCTTCGATCAACTTCATGATCTGTACGCTTGTTTCAGTATCTAAAGCACCGGTTGGTTCATCACACAATAGAATATCCGGATCATTCGCTAAAGCACGTGCAATGGCGACACGTTGCATTTGTCCCCCGGATAATTGATTGGGCTTTTTGTGCATATGGTCAGTCAAGCCAACGCGACGTAATGATTCCTCGGCTTTTTTACGTTTCTCATCTTTCGAAACGCCACTTAACGTCATCCCAAGCTCGACATTTTCAATGATTCCTAGATGACCGATCAAGTTGTAGCTTTGGAACACAAAACCGATGGAATTGTTACGGTAAGCATCCCAATCGCTATCTTTAAAATCTTTTGTGGACTTTCCGTTGATGACCATATCGCCAGAATCGTAATTATCCAAGCCGCCGATCACGTTCAACATGGTTGTTTTACCAGAACCACTTGGGCCTAAAATAGCTACAAATTCTTTTTTTCTAAAAGCGACGGATACGCCGTCTAATGCTTTTGTTGTTGTTTCACCAACTTTATAATATTTCTTTATCTCTTTTAATTGTAACATTGTCACCCTTCTTTCCATTTGAAATATTGGTTATACTTAAAGTATAACAGAACAATGAACGTAGTATAATGAATGAATATTAACTGAATATGAACAATCAGAAAAAAAACTGCAATTTTTCAAATAAATAAAGAGGAGAAACAATGAATCGAATATTATTAGTAGAAGATGATGAACGGTTGAAACAGCTTTATCAATCCGTTTTGGAACGAGCAGGATTTCTGATCTTTGCGGTCACGAATGGTGTAGAAGCATTGAAACAATTAGAAAGTACGCAAGTGGATATGATCATTACCGATCTCATGATGCCTGCGATGGATGGCTATGAATTGTTAGCAACGTTACGAAACAGTCGAATAGAGACACCTGTTTTGATTATCACAGCAAAAGCAGATTTTGAAGACAAAAAGAAAGGCTTTCAGTTAGGTACGGATGATTACATGACCAAACCGGTGGATGTCAATGAAATGGTGTTGCGTGTGGAAGCCTTGTTACGACGAGCGAAAATCAATCATAGTCATCAGTTGAACATCGGTCAAACTAGTTTGAACCAAGAAAACTATGAAGTGATCAAGCAGGAACAAGCTATCTTGCTTCCACAAAAAGAATTTCAATTATTGTACAAATTACTTTCTTACCCGAATAAAATCTTTACCCGCCAACAGTTGATGGATGATATTTGGGGCTTGGACACAAACACGGAAGAACGGACGATCGATGTGCATATCAAACGATTGCGTACACGTTTTATTGAAAATGATGATTTTCAGATCGTGACCGTTCGTGGCTTAGGCTACAAGGCGGTGATCTGATGCGTAAAAAAATATTTTCACAATTATGGATCTATTTTGCTTGTATTGTTTTTGTTTCCATTTTAGTCACTCTGTTGTGTTTCTTAGGGTTTATCTTCTTGTTGTCACACAAAACAGTTCCTGCGTCAGAGCAACAAGCGACGTGGTTTCCTTTAGTCGTTTTCGCAGGATTTAGTATGATGGTGGGCACAGGAATCTCGATTTTTGTCGGTCGGCGGATCTTACTGCCAATCAGTGACTTGCGAATGAATATGAGTAAAGTAGCAACTGGCGATTTTTCGATTCGGATGGACGAACAACAAAAAGTGGAAGAAGTGCAGCAGTTATACAAGGATTTCAACGTGATGGTCCAAGAATTGAGTAGTATCGAAACATTACGAAATGACTTTGTTTCCAATGTCTCCCATGAATTTAAGACGCCCATTGCAACGATCCAAGGGTATGTCCAATTGTTGCAAGCACCGAATATTTCAGAAGAGGAGAAGCAGGTTTTCTTGCAACGGATCATTGAAAGCATCACCCAACTTTCACAGTTGACAGAAAACACCTTGAAGCTGAATAAATTAGAAAATCAACGGATCCAATTAGACAAGCGACCGTTTCGTTTAGATGAACAGATCCGTGAAGTCATTGTATTTTTACAACCTAAATGGGAGCAAGAACAACTTCAACTAGAGATCGATCTGGAAAGTGTCAGCTATGTGGGCAATGAAGAATTTTTATATCAAGTATGGTTGAATATCATGGATAATGCCATCAAGTACAATCAACCTCAAGGGAAAATCACGATTCGCTTAAAACAAAGTGCAACCCAAGTGATCGTTGAAGTGACCGATTCCGGTGTGGGGATGGATCAAGAAACACAGGCAAGGGTTTTTGAGAAATTTTATCAAGGGGAATCCAGTCGCCAATTTTCTGGGAACGGACTAGGTCTATCTTTAGTCAAAAAAATCATTGAATTGCATCATGGAAAAATCAGCTACAACAGTATTCCCAAGGTTGGCACGACTGTCATCATTCAATTAGAGAAAGAAAACATGCTACCAACTTCTCCGGTGGAATAAGAGAGGGAAATGAACAGTTAATGATTTAGAAGAGCAATAAACCAACACAAACGAAGAAAAAAACGCCGCTTCTGATTCAATCGCTCTAAGGTGTATTTTTCAAGTAATATATAGTTGGAAAAGTGTACGAAGATATATCGTACATAAGTGACCATTCGTATATTTTTCTAATAACCGTTATTGGAGGAATGATAGGAAATGAAAAAACAAGTCGGTTTATTGCTCGGACTGTTGACGTTAAGTGTTGGACTAAGCGGAGCCAATCCCATCGTCATTGCAGAGGAAGCAACTCATTCTCATGATACTCCCGTGGCATTATTGAAACAGGATTCGCTCTTAGGCACGCTCGTGACAAAATCAAGTACAGCGGATGAAAAACAAACCGATCGTGGTATCGGTTATTATTGGAAATGCCATACCTGTGGCTATCATAGTAAGTGGCATCTATTCCCTGGAACAGCAGTTTCTGCTGCCAATAAACATGCGCAGCAATATGATCATGTCACTTCTGTTTATCCCAATTAGCAAGCGATAACTTTAGAATGGAGTGGAACAAAAGATGAATGAAACGTGGTTGAGTAGAAATAAAAAAGAATTGATCCGTCTCTCTCTTGCCATTTTTTTAGGTATCACGCTAAGCCTCATCGTGTGCGCATTGCTTTAAGTTAGAGGAGATTGAAAAACACGCATCTAATAGGAACAAAGACCGAGAATCATTGTGGTCTTTGTTCCTTTTTTTGCACGTGCGGTTTTTAGGATGTACTAGTTTACTTTCAAGAAAGATCCAGTGATCAAGAGAACTATTAATATTTTTTCTTGCAAACAATATTATACGTGATATAATATTGGTAAATATAAAATATTGCAAACTATAAAGAAGGTGAAGTAATGCATATCCAAGTCCCAACAGTTTTACTCGATGGTACGGTTTTAGCAGCTTTGAGCAGAGAAGACATGTACGGTTACGCATTAACGAAAATAGTCCAAGAAAGTTTATCTGTCAGTGAATCGACGATGTATCCCGTTTTACGCAGATTAAAACAAGAAGAATACTTAGAAACATACGACGAACCATTCGAAGGTAGAAATCGCCGATATTACCGCTTAACTCCGAAAGGGCGTCAACATTTAGAAGAAATCATTGATAAATGGATCGTGTTTAGAGATTCCTTAAACCGATTACTGGAGGAGAATACGAATGAATGAATATTTAAATGATGTGTTGGATGAACTTCAAGAAATCCCTGAAGATGACCGCTTTGATATTATTCAATATTATGAAGAATACTTCTTAGATTCTGGAAAAACAGTGGAAGAAGTTGTGGATGAATATGGCTCACCAAAACAATTTGCCTTGAAGGTGAAAATCAATTATTACTCGGAACAAGACGACGATGAATCAGAATACAGCCAAAGTCCTAAACGAAAAATCCGTTTGATTTGGATGATCGTTATCGGCTTATGTGCCTCTCCGTTACTGGTTCCTTTGGCATTAGCTTTTATTCTAGCGATTTTTGGTATTCTGATTGGTTTGATCGGCGTGGTTATTGGGATCTATGTTGTATGTATCAGTATTTTAGGAGCAGGTTTATTTTCGATCATTTCAGGGGTTGCTGTTTTGCAACAATCGATTGCTAGTGGGCTGTTCTTTGTAGGACTAGGTTTACTTGCCACGGGAGGTGCTGTTTTCTTTGCACCATTACTGTTAAAAGGCACCAAATGGCTATTCCAAATGATGATGAACTTTGTCAAATGGGTAGGACGCCGTTTCATCACAAAACGAGCAATCCATACGACAAATAGTGGGGTGTAAACAATGAAATTAAAATATATCTTAGGAGCAGGGTTAGGATTAATGATCGTTGGTGGTTTGATGGCAGGATTAAGTTATGCTTCTGGTGCCCAAACGAGTTTGACTTGGGAAGGTGGACCAAGAATCATAGAAATGGCTCATGAAACAAAAGATTTCTCGTCCGATAAAATCGACAAAGTGGTTATCCGAGCAGATCACCAAAATATCGTGATCCAACGAGGCGTAAGCTTTAGTGTCGAAACTTCTCATGATAAAACACAAAAACCAAAGATCAATGCGGAAGATGGTACATTGGATATTTCTGCTGATGGACAAACTCCGGCAGCAATGATCAACATGACAGATACACGCTCAATGTTGAAAATCACGATACCTAGAAGTGTAACCTTAGACGAATTAGTGGTTGAAGGTAGAAACAATGAATTAATGTTAGATGAATTCAGTAGTAAGAAAATCAACTTGAACACAGCACACACTTGGACATCGATCAATGAAGTAACCGGGGAAGCTCTTACTGTAGAGAGTCAAATGGGTTCGCTCAATCTGACTGAACTATCCATGAAACAAGTGAAACTAGAAGTAAGTGATGGCAGTATCTATTTTAATGATAATGAAAAAGCAATAAAAGGCGAAGTTACCCTGCAAAATAGTAGTATTGAGTTCTATGATAATGAAGATCAAGGTTTGTCTGTGGCACTAGATGGTGATTCTTACATCAACAAAAATTATGAACCATTAACAACGAAGACTTACAATCGAGGTAACAAAGATCTCAAAGTGACTGGTCACAATAGTCAAGTGAATTTGACGGATGAAGATTACGAAGAGTTTCCGATGGATGATGAGGACTATGAAGTGTATGATTGATCGTTGATCTGTCAAGACTGTTTTTTTCTAAATAACGAATAAATGGTTGGAGAAGAGTGCAATTCCTTATGTAATAAGGCGTTGTACTCTTTTTTATTTATTTTGCATGAAATATAATCGCCTATCATTCAATAATATAGTAGAATAAAGAAAGGGAAAGAACGTACATATACGGGGAAAATAGGGTGAATAACGAATGAAAATAGAGGACATCAAACGAGAAGAATTAAAAAGTGAATTAGGGGAACTGCATCATTTTCTGACAGAGTTGAGTGAGAAGTACTATGATACAGACAAAGAAAGAGTAACGATCCAATATCCAAACAATTCTGAAGGTCGACAATTGGAGCAAGTATATAATGAAATGTTCAAACATCTATTGAAAGTGAAAAAGGAATTAGATTATTATTCATTGCCGATCATCGATACGGGGATTTTAAAATACGATCAAGCAAGCGAACGATTTGTTTTCAAGTCAGTGCGTGAAAATCTTGAGTTATCCGCTGGAATGGATTTAGAAATCTTAGTAGAAGATTATTTTACCGAAACAAAGCAATGGGTCCGTACACGTCTAGAATATTTGCCAGAAGCATCAGGTGGCGTACACGAAAACGGTTGGTATATCACGGAAGACAAAGAATTAGAATTAGAAGGAGCTATGGCAAGGATTCGCAAAACACATAGATAATCAACGAATAAAATAAAACGAAATAAGCAAGGAGAGTACATAGTGAAAGAGAAAAAAGCTTTTTACATCAATGGGTATTTCGGTGTTTTGGTACTAGGAGTATTAGCAGCAGTTGCGCTATTTTTCACAAGTATGAGTGTCTATCTTCCGTCAGTCTTAATTGTTAGCATATTGTTGTGGTTGATCGGTGCTATCCTTATCAGTGGCGTCACAATTGTCAATCCCAACCAGGCAAAAGTCATTTTGTTTTTTGGAAAATATATGGGAACGATACGTGAGAGCGGATTTTTCTTATCGATTCCTTTTGCTCGAAAAATCGGCTTATCTTTGAAGGTTCGAAATTTCAACAGTTCGTTGTTGAAAGTCAATGATTTAGATGGAAATCCGATCGAGATTTCAGCAGTCGTCGTCTTCAAAGTAGTGGATTCAGCCAAAGCACTTTTCGATGTAGCAAATTATCATCAATTTGTTGAGATCCAAAGTGAGACGGCACTTCGTCACATCGCCAGTCAATATCCTTATGATACTTTCCAAGAGGAGGATCTTACGTTACGTGGGAATACTACAGCGATTTCTGATGAATTGGCGCAGGAATTACAGGAACGTTTATCCGTGGCAGGTGTTGAAGTCTTGGAAACGCGATTGAATCACTTAGCCTATGCGACAGAAATTGCTAGCGCGATGCTGCAACGGCAACAAGCTAAAGCCATCTTATCTGCTCGACAAACAATTGTTGAAGGGGCGGTGTCGATGACTCAAATGGCGTTGGAACAAATCGAAGAAGGACAGGACATCACTTTTACGGATGATCGAAAAGTCCAATTGATCAATAATTTGCTTGTCTCTATTATTACCGATAAAGGAACACAGCCGGTAATCAATACTGGGAGCAATAAAGAAAAATAGCCGAAGTAGAAAACCCAGTTGTTCGTTGAGAAGCTGACGATAAAACGGTGGTTTTCGCTCAATACAAAGAATCTGGAGTGACTGACACTTTCCAGATTCTTTTTTTCGTTCACCATATGACAATAGTGAAAGATTTTTGATAGCAGAAAGAAAGGACATTCCACTGGCAGTTCACTATACTTAATTTATCAGAAACACGAAAGAAGGAGTAACAATGAAAAAATTATTGATTGGGTTAGGTACGGTTATCATCATCGTCTTTGGTGGCTACCGTCTAGCAGATCATTTGATCATGGGGGGAGAAAGTTATTACGTTCAAATCACCACGGATGGTGAAAAACAGGTGGATCAATCCAGCGATGGACAAAAGATTACCAGCTACCGCTATGAGCTACCGGGATATACAGAAGAAGGGAACGAAAAAATAATGGACTTCAATGGGTTTCAAGAACGACCGTTAAGGAAAGATGCGTTTTTGAAAGTCACTTGGAATAAAAACAAAGGGGTTACTTCTTACGAGGAAGTACAAGCGAAAGACATTCCAACAGCAGCAAAAGAAAAATTAAGTAAAGGGACGGTCGATAATGGATAAAATCGTAGAAATCAATAACGTGACGAAAGTCTATGGAAAAAGCAATGAGAAGCAAACACAAGCATTGAACGGTATCAGTTTTAGTGTAGAAAAAGGCGAGTTTATTGGCATCATGGGTGCTTCAGGGTCAGGTAAATCGACATTACTAAATATCTTATCAACGCTGGATAAACCAACAAATGGCACGATCCATATCAATCAAGCAGATGTAACCAAGCTGAAAGGAAATCAATTAGCAGATTTTCGAGCAAAAGAAATCGGCTTTATTTTCCAAGACTTCAACCTTTTAGAAAACTTGACTGCACAAGAAAATATTGCAGTTCCGCTTTCTTTACAAGGCGTGAAACCAAAAGATATCAAGAAAAAAGTCCATGCAGTTGCTGAACGTTTGTCGATCACTCATATCTTAGACAGCTACCCAGCGAAAATCTCCGGTGGACAAAAACAACGGGTAGCGGCAGCTCGGGCATTAGTGACACAACCAACGATCCTATTAGGAGATGAACCAACTGGTGCGTTGGATTCAAAAAGTGCGAAAGACCTATTAGACACAATGGAAGAATTGAATACAAAAGATAAAGTTTCCATTCTTTTGGTGACACATGATGCTTTTTCAGCAAGTTATTGTCAACGAATCTTGTTTATTAAAGATGGGGTCATCCACCAAGAAGTAAAACGCGGAGAGCAAAGCCGTTCAGACTTTTATCGTCAAATATTAACGATTTTAGGTAATCTGGAACAGGGGGACTGAACATGCTTTGGAAATTATCACTTACAGGAATTAAAAGCCGCTTGAGAGATTATATCGTTTTATTCTCAGGTTTAGTTATGGCCTCAGCCATCTTTTATATGTTTGAGTCAATGGCAAGTAACACAGAATTTTTGAACAATAATTCGACTATAGCGATGACTGTGATCATTTTCCGTTTTGGTTCAGTATTACTAGGGATCATTACGTTCGTCTATATCCTTTATGCCAACTCCTTTTTGATGACGATGCGTCAAAAAGATTATGCGATGTTCATGATGCTAGGTGCAAAAGGTCGAAAAATTGCACAGATGATCTTTTCTGAGACCTTGGTTGTTGGAACCGTTGCTACATTAGTTGGTTCAGCTGTAGGGATTGGATTGACAAGTGTCGTCCATCGACTATTAGTTGCACAGTTGAATATTCAAATCACTCATTTTACACCTTTTAACTTGCACGGTTTATTGATCACTTTGCTGTTTTTCATTGTTTTATTCTTATTAGCAGCATTTGTTAATGCGTTCTCCATTGTCAAAAAACCAATTTTGACATTGATCCGTGCCGATCAAACACCGACACAAATGAAACAACACAAATTCTTATTTTTCCTTGAAGTAGTGTTAGGAATCATCTTTATCGGTGTCGGTTATTATATGATGGCTAATATCGGCAAATATCAGTTGATGGCCATTGCAGTTGCGTTAGTTACAATCGTTTTAGGAACGTACTTTATTTTCCACTCGGTCATTATTTTCTTCTTGACCTTGCTGAAGAAGACAGAGAATCTTTCAATGAAAAAATTGAATAACTTTACGTTGTCTCAATTAAGTTTCCGTATCCGTGAATATACGCAAATGCTTTCAATGGTCGCAATGTTGTTCGCGTTAGCCTTAGGGGCATTGACAGTTGGACTAGGCTTTAAAAATGAAATCACTAAGTTGACCAATGCGGTATCAAACTATGACCTAGTATTGAATCGCTCAGAGTTGATCGATCAATCGAAGGTGGAAAAACTTTCACCAACGATCAATGTAGTCTATCAACAAAAAGAAGATGAAAAAACAGTATACTATAATTATAGTGAGTTTGAACAAAATCCATTTTTGATCATGGAAAATCAAACACCAAATACTGGGGAAAGAAACATCAAAACGAAAAAAGTAACAGCCGAAGAATTAGCGACGAATGTCAATTATCAAGATGAGTTACGCTATTATGAACTACCAGAACAACGGGAAAAAGAAGTGAAATTGCTGCCAGCAGAAGAATTTGCTCAGTTGAATCTTCCGCAAACAAACATGCAATTGATTCAAGTAAAAGATTTCCATGAGAGTATTGAACCGATTGGCGCGCTCGTAGCAGAAAACAATAAAAATAATGAATCATTAAAAGACGGAATGTTTAGCTTTACGCAAAAATATGATGCGTATCAAGTGATCAACGGCATGTTCTCAGGCTTTGAATTCATGGGCTTCTTCTTAGGGATCGCCTTCTTGACGATGTTAGCAAGCTGCTTGATGTTCAAGATTCTTTCAGGTAGTAAAAGCGATGTCGTTCGTTATGAGATGCTCGGTAAGATCGGTGCTCGTCAAGCATTGTTAAAACAATCGATTCGTCGAGAAATCGGTATTCTCTTCTTAGCACCGGGAATTCTAGGAGCAATCCATGTATTATTTGGACTTCAAATGTTTACTGTTTTGATGGATGATCCATATCACAACTTATGGATACCATTTGCAATATTCTTTGTTCTCTACTTTATCTACTATACTGTAACCACTTGGTTGTACACAGGAATCGTTTTGAACAAAAAAGACTAGGAATAGAGATTGATAAACCGAGAAGATGGTTCGTAGAAGAATCACCTTCTCGGCTTTTTCTGCTCCCTTCGAAATAATTTAGGGAAACATGATAAAATAGTGGAAAGAACATTGAATTTGATTGGAGGCTATTGATCATGAGTGAACTAGCTAGATTTTTTAAAGACGGGCAACTGCAACAAATCCCCAGAAAAGAAAAAAACAAACGTTTGATTTTTGATCATCTTTATTCAAAGTTTGAATTTGATAAAGATTACTTAGAGAACGAGGTCAACGCAATTCTAAAAAGTATTTATCCTGATCATGCGATATTACGTCGCTACCTCGTTGATTATCATTATCTTGATCGAGCAAAGGACGGTTCGATTTATAAAAAGGCAGTGAGAGAGTCATGAGTGAAAAATTCAAAAACGTATCTCTTTGAAAGCCAAGCAAAGTTGGTGAAAAGAGATGCGTTTTTTTAGAGATTTTGATTTGTTTGTTTTTGCCAAGCATCATATTTCAATAAGAAATATTCAATAACGAAGAAGAGTGTCGAAGTGGATTCAAAAAGTGCAATAGGATTTTCTGGATTTTGTAGTTCTGAGTTCAAGAAGAAAATAGTTTCGGTACAGAGTTTTGAAACAGCAGAATTTCTAAGTTTTGTAATACCAATGGTTTGAATCCCTCGTTGTTTTAATTGCTTAGCCAATTTAACAACTTCAGGAGATTCACCATTCAGTGTGAGCAATAATACTAAATCATCAGGTTGAATGATTTGGTAAAACTGTTTGTTGATCGAAACGGCACCAAAATCGTATAAGATCAACCCATTATGTACGAAGAGTAATTTCATATAACTCGAGACTAAAGTTTGGATATCACCAGATCCGTAAATAAAGATCCGCTTAGCGTTAGCCATCATTTTACATAGATCCGTAAAATCTTTTTTCTTGAGATTTTCAATTGTTTGGATATGATTTTCAAGAATTTCTCCTTCCAGCTCAGATAGACACATATTCTCCTGTGTGAGTTCGTTTTTTAGGTGATATTTAAATTCTGAGAAACCATCAAATTCTAATTTTTGGCAAAAACGCATAATCGTTGTTCGAGAAACATTGCATTTTTTTGCTAATTCATTGATTGACATCGTTAAAGAATGCTTTTTGTGATTTGTGATATAGGACCAGATAAGAAAATCGTTTTCAGTCAATTTTGATTGAAACGTCGTAATAAGGTCTTGTAACATTTTCCCACTCCTTATTCATCTCTCATTTTTGAGGAACTTTGCTTTGTAACAGACATCAATATGCGCAACATTTTTATGTCTGTTTAGTTGCTATTTTTTTGATTCTGCCATTCGATACAACTGCTAAAGCTTTGATACCAAAATTTATTTCCAACGAAAGAAATTCGTCGATCGGTCTATTTCATCTTTATTAGGAATTATTCAACTAAATCGATCGACCTTTTTCTCCTCTCAAAACTACAATACGCCATATCTGGCAATATAACCGCAAATTTTATAGGTATTTATAGATTTTAAATTTAACTG
The DNA here is from genome assembly GCF_017316315.1 of Enterococcus sp. DIV1298c. NCBI lineage: Bacteria > Bacillati > Bacillota > Bacilli > Lactobacillales > Enterococcaceae > Enterococcus > Enterococcus sp. DIV1298c. The sequence continues at coordinate 24,397 of NZ_JAFLWG010000051.1, forward strand.
TTGCAACTCTCTTGTATCAACATTTTTTTATCTTTTCTCACCACCTATACGTTTATTCGAGGGATGTTTTCGACTGGATATGTCCTCATTATTGCTCCTTTAATAGTAAGATACGCATAGTTTCTCGGTTAAATGAAAGATTTATCTATTTTGATCAACTGTTATCATATGTCTAGTTTTATACTCTAGGATACGATGTGACGATTCACATTTTTTGTGAAAAAAACCTTTTTGTTGTGAGAAACTTTTAAATCATCTGAAAGTATTTTATAAATCCGTTTTAATAGTAAACTGGAAACAGGTAAAGCGCTTACCCAAAAATATAAAGGAAAAAAAGACTATGATGAAAAAAATTCAAAGATTTGGTGGAGCAATGTTAGCACCTGTCATGCTATTCTCTTTTTTCGGTATCGTTATTGGTTTTTCTTTGCTTCTTTCGAATCAAACGATTATGGGAGATATTGCTGCACCAGGCACACTCTGGTATAAGTTCTGGAATGTTGTAGCAGCCGGTGGATGGACCCCATTTTTTCAATTACCGCTTTTATTTGTTGTCGGATTACCGATCAGTTTAGCTAAAAAATATGCGGCTCGAGCAACAATGGAAGCATTAGTGATCTATATTGCTTTTAACTATTTCGTTCATGCGATCTTAACGTTATGGCCAAATTCTTTCGCTGTGGATCTATCTCAAGGAACAACGGTTGGTTCCGGGTTAACATCGATTGCAGGGATCATCACTTTAGATACTGGTATGATCGGAGCATTGTTGATTTCAGGTATCGTGGTTTATTTGCATAATCGCTTTTATGAAAAAGAATTACCAGAGATGTTAACGATTTTTAGTGGTTCTGTTTTCGTGACGATGATTGCTTTTCTTGTCATGATTCCTTTAGCACTTTTGATGTGTGTCGTATGGCCAATCATTCAAGAAGGAATGAGAAGCATGCAAGGATTTTTTGTGAATTCGGGAAATTTTGGTGTATTCATCTATCAATTTTTGCAGAAAATTCTTATCCCAACAGGCTTACATCATTTTGTGTACGCACCATTTGCTTATGATAGTGCGGTAGTTGAAGGTGGGATGGCCGCTTATTGGGCATCAAATATTGGTGAATTCCAAACAAGTGCACTTTCGCTTAAAGAACTTTATCCTTTTGGTGGTTTTTCTTTATCAGGTATGTCAAAAGTATTTGGTACAGCTGGATTGAGCTTAGCTATTATTCAAGCTGCTAATCCAGATAAAAAGAAAAAGGTCATCGCATTGATCGCACCAGCTGCATTAACTGCGATTTTGACCGGAATCACCGAACCCATCGAGTTTACTTTCTTATTTGTTGCCCCTGCTTTATGGGGAGTCCATGCACTGTTAGATGCATCGATTGCTACAGTTTCTTATGCATTTGGCGTTGTTGGAGACTTTGGAGGTGGCTTGATCAATTGGCTCGGGCTAAACTGGCTACCCTTATGGAATTTCCATGGTTCCACGTACCTCACCCAAATTATGATCGGACTTATATTTACTGCGATTTGGTTTGTGGTATTTACGTTCATGATCAAAAAATTCAATCTAAAAACTCCTGGACGTGAAGAGGATCTATCAGAGATACAGCTTTATTCAAAAGCGGATTATGAGAACAAAAAGAATGTACAACAACATGAGCAAGATAAAAACCTACCTAAACATGCAAGGCAAGCACAAGCCTATTTAGTGTTAGTGGGTGGAAAAGAGAATGTACTTGATGTGACGAATTGTGCAACACGGTTACGACTTACCGTGAAAGATACAAGTAAAGTAGCCAGTTCTATTGATTTTCAGGAAGCTGGCGCCTCAGGACTAGTCAATCCAGGCAATGGTGCTATCCAAATCATCGTTGGGTTAACTGTTCCAAGAGTGAGAGAATCGTTTGAAGACTTGATTGTAAAATAAGAGGAGGAGAACCATGAGTAAGAAAAAAAGTTCAATCTTGATTGCCGGCGGAGGAAGCACATATACACCATCACTAGTAATGATGTTAATAGAAGACCGAGAACGATTTCCAGTCAGTAAAATAAAATTTTATGATAATGATGAACAAAGGCAAGCAGTCATCGCAAAAGCCTGTGCAATCATTCTCGCTGAACGAGCGCCAGAAATAGAATTTAGCTATTCAACGGATCCCAAAGAGGCTTTCACAGATGTTGATATTGTCATGGCGCAACTAAGAGTCGGAAAATATGCGATGAGGGAACAAGACGAAAAAATTCCATTTAAATATAATGTTGTAGGACAAGAAACATGCGGTCCAGGGGGGCTTGCCTATGGATTACGCTCGATCGGGCCAGTCTTAGAACTAGTTGATTATATGGAAAAGTATTCGCCAGATGCTTGGTTATTGAATTATTCCAATCCAGCAGCAGTTGTCGCAGAAGCAACAAGAAGGTTTCGCCCCAATTCAAAAATCATCAATATTTGTGATATGCCTGTTTGTTTAGAAGATATCATGGCTCGAGTGATGGGCTTACAGGATCGTAAAGACTTCGAAACATCTTATTTTGGCTTGAATCACTTTGGGTGGTGGACGAGTATCAAAGATCATAAGGGAAACGACTTATTGCCAAAAATAAGCGCGCATGTAAAAAAATATGGGTATACGGAACAAACGCAACAAGGCCAACATAAAGAAACGAGTTGGTTGGAAACCATGTTAGCAGCTAAAGAGTTACATGAGATTGAACCGACTTTTTTATCAAATACGTATTTGAAATATTATTTAATGGCTGATGAAACAGTTGCTCATGCCGATAAACAGTATACAAGAGCAAATGAAATTATCGATGGACGTGAGAAATATGTATTTGAAGAATGTCAAAGAATCATCGATAATCAAACGGCCAAAGACACAACTTTTGCCTCCAATGAACATGCCTCATTTATTACAGATCTAGCTTGTGCGTTGACATTTAATACAAAAGAACGCATGATCCTGATTGTTGAAAACAATGGTGCGATTTCTAATTTTGATCATGATGCGATGGTTGAATTGCCTTGTATCGTGGGGAAAGATGGTTATGAAGTAGTGTCAATTGGTGCGATTCCTACTTTCCAAAAAGGTTTGATGGAACAACAAATTGCATCTGAAAAGTTAGCAGTTGATGCATGGGAACAAAAATCATATCAAAAGTTATGGCAAGCCTTCATTATGAACAAAACGGTACCTAGTGCAAAAGTAGCTAAGAAGATACTTGATGAAATGATTGAAGTCAATGCCCCTTATTGGCCAGAACTGAAATAAGTATCACTAAAAGAAAGAAAGGAATCGGCTGTAGGATATCCTTCAGCCGATTATTTTGAAAGTCGACATGGCAGTAAAAAATAAATTTCAAGCAGTCTATTTTTTCCAGTATGCATTGATGGCTCTTTTGATGACACAGATCGTTCCGTTTTTGACCGGACAAGGATATGACACGGTACAGAGAGGTTGGTTTTTAGCTTCTTACAGTGTAACCACGATTGTTTTCCAAATCTTTATTGGGTATTATTCAGATCGAAGCAAACAGATAAAAAAAATTGCCATGGTCGTTTCTACACTATTTGTATGCTTTGCGAGCAGTTTTTATTTGCTAGGAAAAGATACTTGGTTGATACATTTTATCGTATTGGCAATTGCTGGTGGGTTATCCAATACAGGTGCAGTAGTTCTAGATAATTGGGTATTATCACAAGTAGCAGTGAAAAATGAGATTGCTTCAATCAAAGCAATTGGTTCTTTAGGGTGGAGTGTGATGAGTATCTGTGTTCCGCTATTTATTTTCAATAATGACTATCAGTGGTTAGTAGCTCCTTTTTTGTTTTTCTTAGTCATTTATTTTTGTTTTGCTAAATCTTTACCGGAAGCACAGCGCGAGAAAAATAAACAAAAAAAGCAAGAAATCAAAGAATTCAGCCTTTCGGATATGTATCTGCTTATAAAAAATAAGGAGTTCTTATTTTATACCTTGCTATTTTTTCTTTTATATTTAACCATCGTCGCAAATAATACGATTGTGATCGATAAGTTGCTCTTAATGGATAGTGGACATGCATTTGTAGGATCAAAGTGGTCGATTCAAGCTTTCTGTGAAATCCCAGCATATTTTCTATTGAATCGTTCAGTGACAAAATGGAAAAATGAGCGATTGATTTTTATTTCTGGTTTCTTTTTGGTGCTGCAATTTTTGATTTATACAATTTCACGCACACCATTCCTATTACTTGTTGCTAGCTTCATGCAGTTTTTTACTGTCCCAGCTTTTACCATCGGTAGTCGAATGATCATCAGTGAGATTACACCTAAAAATGTTTTTTCCTCAGGGCAACTCCTATCTATAAGTATTTATATGGGGATTTCTTCATTTATTTCTCCATTACTAGGCGGAGTACTGGTTCAACAGTTCTCATTAAATCGAGCACTTCTCTTTTTTAGTATGCTACCGGTTGGTGCTTTTATTTTTTATTGTTGCTACAGAAAGTATCAGAGAAATAGTTGGACAGCTTAAAATGCTACGTTCAGGAGCTGATTTAAAAGTTAGATAATTCCTTACTTTTCCTTACTTTTTTGGTATAATAAAAGAAACGGGAGGAATAACTATGGATAAAAAAGTGCAAGTATCAGCTAAAATGACATCCAAAAATCAGATTACTGTCCCTAAGAGTGTTCGTCAAAAATTAGGCTTGAAAGAGAATCAGAGAGTTATTTTTGAATTCACGCCTGAGGGTGAAATTAAAGTGACTAGTGAAAAAGCTAATCTGGATTTTGAAGAATTTTGGAAGCATGAATTGGTTGTGATGGAAGAATATGGGAGTTATGATACAGAAACTGTCGATTTTGGTGAGGACGTTGGCGAGGAGAAAATCCAATGGTAAAACAAGGGGATATTGTTTTTATAGATTTGGATCCAACAAAAGGGAATGAACTAGCAAAAACACGTCCGTGTGTCATCATCAGTAATGATTATTACAATAAGATTTTCAATACTGTTTTAGTCATGCCAATTAGTAGCTCCACAAAGTATTTACAGGAAAAATATCAACGTTCAGGGGCATTTCAAACAATTTCTGATACAGAGATGAATACAATCAAAGGAACGATATTATGTCAACATATCCGAAGCATCGATTTATCTCAACGCAGTAATCTTCAGGTGGTTGATCAAATCGATTCTCAAACGAAAAAAACATTATCGGAAATTGCCAAATATTTTTTCTAACTCAATAATAAACCTTTCCAGCATCTATTCCGTTGAACTAAGCTACGTAAAAAGAACCAGAAAGCAAAAGTCAGCCATCAACTTTTGCTTTCTGGTTCTAGTCTATCCAAGTTGTTATCTTAAAAACTGTTTCATCCGAAAGACACGATCAAGATTCAAGCGGCTAGCCAGTGGCTGGTCGGTTTCCCTAACGGTTACAGAAAGCTTCTGTGGGATCTCTCTCACTGAGAAATGGTGCCATAGATCCCAAAATGAAGCAAATCTTAATTCTGATAAATAAAGCAGTGAAGGATTTCTTTGATTGAACAGTGAAATATTCATTCGTGAGAATGTAGGAGAAGGACGTTGCCAACGGATTGGAACCACAAAGGAATCACTTTGTTCATTTGTTTCTTCCTCATTCTTCTCTTGTTCTTTTGGTTCATCGAATTGCGTTAAATCATAGGCTTCGATGATCGCATTCAATTTTCTAGAATATTGACGATCTGTTGCATAGCGTCCTTCTAAATACTTCGTTGCTTCACGGAAATCTTTGGTCTCAGATTTCCATGTCGGTTTATAAAAATCAGAATTATGGGACAGACCATTTTTGATCAAATCGGCGTAATCTTCTAAGCTTTCTTTGTAAGAAGGATATTTCCGAAAAGCTGCACGAATCTGATAATTTTGACCGGCGGATGTTTGTTCTAAAGTATTGAAGGAAACGCTACTTCCTTTATAAGCACCCTTGATCCCAAATAGATTATAGTTAGGTGAGCGAGAAAGCAAGCTATTCCCAGAACCACTCTCTAAAATAGCTTGTGCCATCATGACAGAAGCATAAATATCTTCTTCTTGACCGATTTCTCGCGCATCCTCTGCGATTTTTTCTAAAAATTGGTCAGTCGTCTGGTTTTGTGTGAAGTGGAACGTCTCATTCAATCCGTCTAAAATCGGCGAGCTAGCTAAAGATCCCGTTGCTCGTGGTAAGCCTGCTAAATTGACACGTAAGGCAAAATTAGGTGTGTATGCTTTGAGCGAAGTGATCCGTACATGGTCACCCGGTTGGGGCGCATGGATATAATTCCCGTTACCGATATAAATACCGACATGGTGCGTGATACCGGTAGAAGGACCCCAGAAGACTAAATCGCCTGGTTGCGCTTGATCAACTGGGATTTTAGTTCCAGCGTATTGTTGTTCGCCCGTCCAACCACCAATGGAATAGCCCGTGACTTGTTTGTAAATAAAATAAGTCAAACCAGAGCAATCAAAAGTAGCAGGTCCTTTGGCACCCCAAACATAAGGTTTCCCTAAATGCTTATAGGCTTCTTTGACAAGTGCTTGTTGTATACTAGTCGTATTTGTCGGTAGAACAGCTTCAATCGGTGTTTTGACAACAAAATCAGATGATTCTGAAGAAGGATTTTCGATTCGATCAGGCGTCGACGGACGATTCGTGTTTGCTGTCTGATTTGAAGATGAGCCTGTATTGTTCGTTGACCCGGTAGAACCGTTTGTATTTGAGTTCCCATTATTATTCGAAGAACTTGGCGGTCTTGAAGGGTTCGTGGTATTTCCCGTATTTGAATTGCCGTTATTGTTTCCATTGTTGTTCCCGCTATTTCCAGAATTGCCACTATTCCCATTATCTGGGACCTCTGGCGTGACTGGGGTTGGCTGAGAAGAATCTGTCGTTTCTTCTTCAGGCGTTGATGGTTCAGAAGGGGAAGTCGTCGATTCAAATTTGCCAGTGATCGTTAAATCAGTCACACCGACTGTAAACATTTGCTTAGTATAGTCTATTTCTTGCGCGCCTTCGATTTTGACCGAAACCAATCGTTCGTTTGCCGCAGGTGTGATCATATATGTAACTTTGGTACCTTCTTCTAAATCTTTGACTTTTCCGGATTTAGAAATCTCTAGAAAATCCTCTTCAGTATATTCTCTTGTCTTGATATCGGCTTCTTCTTCCTCTTCATCAACGATCCTCAGTTTGATTTTTCCACGTAGGTTTCGAGCAATCGTTAGCGTCCGAGTTGCTGCTTCGGAAGATTCTTCTGTGGATTCCTGCGTACTATCCGAAGAATCAGTGGAAGAACTTGAGACGGTCGAATCACTCGTACTTGATTCGGTCGTAAACGTCGGGCGCTCAGCAATGAGAGAGCTGCTGGATGTTTGGGTCCGACTAGTTGTTGCAAACGCAGATTGTGTAGATAACAACGTTGGAGCAATCAGCCAAGATGCTGCAAGTAGGCGTATTGCTGTTTTTTTCTTCATAATGAAATACTCCTTTTCTTTTTCCACAGTTGCGCTAAAAAAGCGCTACCTGTTCGGTCAGTTGTTTGATTTCGTCAATAAAATCAAGCTTTATTGACTGACAAAAAAACAATTCAACATCTGGACAAAAGCGATGAGTAGTCATTCATTCGTTCGAACATTCATTATTGGATGTACCCTATTTCATTTGTGGGGGCACAAATTTTGGGGGAAATGAGTACACTTACTATCAGTTTACCAAAGATTTAACATTTCTTCAAAACATTTCGTTAAATAACTAATGTGAAAAATAAGGCGCAAGTAAAAGGTTTTTCGAGGGTAAATAAAACGATAAAATAACATGACGTAAAAATAAAACCAATGACAACAGAATTAGTCGTCATTGGTTCGTAAGAAATGCTCGTTTCATTGATTTGATGATCTGTTGAGCGATTGAGTGGAGGATCGTTGGACCAACTCTACCGGCAATAAAAGTTCTTCCCATGATTTATCGGGACTTTGGATACGATCTAAAAGTAAACGAGCAGTCGCTTTCCCTAATTCCAAAATGGGTTGAGCAATGGTCGTTAATTTAGGTTTCATGTATTCACACATATCGATATTATCGTAACCGATAATGCTATAATCTTCGGGAATCACTTTATCATGCTCCGCTAAACCACGATAGACCCCAAAAGCTAACTCATCATTCAATGCAAAGATCGCTGTAGTAGGAGAAGAAAGCAGATCAGGAACGATCTCATAGCCGCCTTTTTTAGAAAACTCAGCGGGGAACCAATGGAGCTGTTTCTCAGAATGTTCGCCCTTTTTACATGCCGCCAGAAAACCATCGATCCGATTTTGGACATTTTGGGGCGTTTGCTGTGGATAAACCAAAGCAATCTCCTGATGTCCTAAGCCTAATAGATGCTCACCGGCTAAATATCCACCGTGATAGTCATCGGTTAAAACTGCGTCACTGTAGCCTTCTGCTTTTTTCTGATCTAATACGATAAATGGTTTGCCTTGTTTTTTCAAAGAATTTTGAAGTGTTTTTGTTGAGACAGCTGATGAGGCAATGATAAAACCATCGACACCGCGTTGCGTCAACTCCAGTAAATAATCGGTTTCTTTTTGGTGGTCAAAATCTGCATTACATAAAATCGTGACAAAATTTTGTTGGTAAAGACAATCTTCAATTCCTTGCATCAATGTATTGAAAAAAGGATTGGTAATATCGGGTACCAGAACACCGATCGTTTTTGTTTTCTTGGTGATCATTTGTCGAGCAATGTAATCGGGCTGGTAGCCTAATTCATCTCTTGCTTTCACCACTTTTTTGACTGTATCTGGATGGAACTTTGCTTCATTGCCATTCAAGATCAATGAGACAGTTGCGATGGATACGCCTGAATGTTTCGCAACGTCTTTGATCGTCACTTTTTTCTTTCCCATTGCTATACTCCTATCTCTTTCTTAGTGCCATTTTCCCATGAATACGTAAAGAAGTAAATGAGAGAAATGACTTTGTCTCTTTTTAGGTTTTGAGCGTATCGGCGGTAGACTTGTCAAATCGTTTTTATTCCTTTTTTCAAAAAGGTTTTTTTCACAACCTTTGATTTCAATGTTAGAATAGAAGGGATCGATTAAATAGAAAAAGCAAACTGGAGAATGAAGGTGGAAGTGATATGAAATACGTAGAAGTAAAAAATGAATTTAAGCGTTACCAGATGGGCGAAACAACGATTACAGCGAATGACGATATTTCATTCTCCATTGAAAAAGGAGAATTAGTGATCATCCTAGGTCCTAGTGGGGCTGGGAAGTCAACAGTATTGAATATTTTAGGTGGGATGGATACACCAGATGAAGGACAGATCATCATTGATGAGACAGATATTGCGCAATTCAATGACAAACAATTGACGGCTTATCGTCGCACAGATGTGGGCTTTGTTTTTCAATTTTATAATCTCGTTCCTAACTTGACCGCAAAAGAAAATGTCGAGTTAGCGACAGAAGTATCGCCAAATGCGTTAGACCCGGTAGAAGTCTTGACGCAAGTTGGACTGGCGCATCGGTTGAATAATTTTCCGTCCCAATTATCCGGTGGCGAGCAGCAACGGGTATCCATTGCACGAGCACTTGCGAAAAATCCAAAATTATTACTTTGTGATGAACCGACTGGCGCGTTGGACTTTGAAACAGGAAAACAAGTATTGAAATTGTTGCAAAATGCTAGCCGTGAACATGGAAATACAGTATTGATCATTACACATAACTCGGCTTTAGCGCCAATCGCTGATCGAGTGATCCATATCAACGATGCAAAAGTCCGAGCAGTCGAATTGAATGAACACCCTTCATCAATTGATGAACTTGTTTGGTAAGGAGGTCTGTAATGAAAAATAAAACTTACCTGAAAGCAGGGTTTCGTGAGATTCGCCAATCAAAAGGGCGGTTCATCGCAATCATTTTGATCATTTTACTCGGCACGCTACTGTATGTCGGTGTTAAGACAGCCGGTCCTGTGATGCAAAAAACGATGGATGAATATGTCCGAGCAGGCAAACTCTCTGATTTACAGATCGTTTCAACGGCAGGCTTGACCGAAGAGGACGTTGCTCAGGCAGAAAAGCTCTCCGGTGTCACAGTTGAGACGGGGAAACAGCTTTTTTACGCAAATGCGAATAAAAATGAAGTTGTCCAAGTTTTCTCTTATGATCCTGACATGAAACAGAATCAATTGACGGTAGTCGATGGTCGATTGCCTCAAGCAGAAGACGAACTTGTGTTAGATGAGAAAGCTGAAAATCAAGGGTATCGCATTGGTGACACCTATACGATCGAAACAGACGACTTGAAAGAGACAGATTATAAAATCGTCGGTTTTGTCCGTTCGCCTTTATTCATCAATAACTTGGAACGAGGTTTTGCAAATGTCGGCAATGGGAGCATCGATTACTTTGCCTATGTCCCACAAGCGAATTTTACAACGGATATCCAATCGGTTTTAACTCTTGACTTTGCGAATGTCGATGATCTGAATACGTACAGTGCAGAATACCAAGAAGAGATGGAAAAGAACATCGAAAAGCTGGAAAAGTTGTTTAAAGAACGACCACAGCAACGATTAGAACAACTACAGCAAGAAGGCAAGGATGCTTTAGCCCCTGCAAAACAAGAAGTTGCAGATGGAAAATCACAATTAGCGGATGCGAAAAGTCAGCTAGCAACAGCGAGAATGCAGATCGATCAACAACGCCAAGCCTTGGCGCAGTTACCAGAACCACAACGAACACCAGCGTTGAGTGCGTTGGCTGAGCAAGAAAGTCAATTATCAGAACAAGAAGCACAATTGACGACAAAAGAAGCTGAGCTGACAGAGGCTGAAGCAACGATTACTGAGAATGAAGAAACAATCAATGAGTTAGAAAAGCCAACGTATCTTTTCAAAGAACGCTCAGAAAACGTCGGCTTTCAGGAATTCGGCGATCTAGCAGAACGAATTGCAGCTATCGCGAATGTCTTTCCTGTCTTTTTCTTCTTTATTGCGGCATTGATCACTTTTACGACGATGACGCGGATGGTAGAAGAAAACCGTCGAGAAATCGGTACACTGAAAGCTTTAGGCTATAGTAAATTAGAGATTGCCAAAAAATATGCCATTTATGCTTGTCTCGCGTCTGGCATTGGGATTATTTTAGGAACGGTACTAGGAACAAATCTTTTACCGCGAATCATTTATGAACTTTCCAATGAGCGTTATGATATCGGCAGTGCGGTGATTTTTTATGATTGGCCACCGATCATCCAAGCAGCAATTGCATTTTTCATCGCAGCTTTTGGTGCGGCGATGTTAGTATTATTCAAAGATTTGCGCGAACGACCAGCTGCTTTATTGCAACCTAAGGCGCCAAAACCAGGGAAAAGAATTCTTTTAGAATACATTACGCCTCTTTGGTCACGTCTAAGCTTTAATCAAAAAATCAGTTATCGTAACCTTTTCCGCTATAAGTCACGGATGTTTATGGCAATCGTCGGAATTGCCGGCTGTGCAGGATTGATGGTCGCTGGAGTAGGGTTAAAAGATTCACTTAGTTCTGTTTCCGACAAACAATTCGGCCCGATCATTGATTACCAAGCCATCGTAACAACTAATCAAACCGATGAAGCGAGTCAAAAGGAAGTCAACGAGGCAATGGATGATCAAGCGAAGATCACTGACCGTTTAGCAATCGATACGCAAACTGTTGAGCTACGCAAAAAAGGACAAGCGTCACAGAGTTTGACTTTGATGGTACCAGAAAAGGAACAAGCTTTAGAAACATTTATTCATTTGAAAACAACGGATGATCAAGCGGTCGACTTGCCAGATTCTGGACTTGCAATCACCCGAAAAGCGGCAGAACTATTTGATTTATCTGTCGGTGATACGATCGAGCTGTATGATGATGATCAACAAAAGCTACACGGTACAGTGGAGGTCATTTTGCAAAATTATTTAGGGAATTTCGTCTACATGAGCCCAGCCTATTATGAAGAAATTTCTGGACAGCCGATGACGACAAATGCGTACTTGATCAAAACAGAAAAGATGTCGAAGGATGAAGAAGACACGTTATCAGAAGAATTATTGAAAACTGGGGCAGTCACGAATACTTCGTTTATCTCAACACAGATCAAGAACCAAGAAGAATCTCTTTCTAATTTAGATGCGGTAGTTATCATCTTCGTTGTTCTATCAGGCTTGTTGGCATTTATCGTGTTATACAACTTAACGAATATCAATATCTCCGAACGTGTTCGCGAGTTATCTACGATCAAAGTTTTAGGCTTTTTTGATAAAGAAGTGACGATGTATATCGTTCGAGAAAATATCATCTTTACTTTGTTAGGGATCCTTGGAGGATTTGGGATTGGCTATGTTTTAACTGATTTTATCTTACGTCAAGCATCAATGGAATCAGTGATCTTCCCATTAGTGATTACTTGGGTCGCTTATACACTATCTGCTGTTTTAACGATCTTATTCACGGTGATCGTGATGATCGTGACTCATTTCAAATTGAAACATATCGACATGATCGATGCCTTGAAATCAAATGAATAATGAGTAGGAGGATGATTATGAGTATTACCGTGAATATCTTGTATACAGGAAAAGAAGGTAGTGCAAAGGCATTTGCGAAAGAAATGACCGAACGTGGAATCGTTGAACGCATTCGAGCACAAGAAGGAAATGAACGTTATGAGTATTTCATTCCTTTAGAAGAAGATGAAACGATTTTATTAGTGGATCGTTGGGCGGATCAAGCAGCAATCGATCGCCATCACCAATCAGAAATGATGGTGGAAATCGCTGAATTACGAAAAAAATACCACTTAAAAATGAAGGTCCAGCGTTTTATCGATGAACCCAGCGATTAGAAAGAACAATATTTATCCGTTTATTGCGAATTCTTGAAAAAGAAGAGAGCAATAAGCGGTTTTTTGTCGGCTAAATATAGGAAAATAAAAAAGAGACAAACACAAAAAATGGATAAACAGCGTATTGCATTCTGCTTATCCATTCTTATTGTTCGAGTTTATTCAGTAAATTTTGGCATGGTACCTTCATTTTTTTTAAAACGAATAAAGCTGCGAATCATTTCTCGGATGATCGTATATGTTGGCAGCACGAGGATCATCCCTAATAAACCAAACAAGTTCCCAGCGACAAGTAAAAGAAAAACAGTCGCAATCGGATGGATGTGGATCATTTTATTCATCACGAGAGGGGAAACTAAGTATGACTCACCAAATTGGATCAAGGTGATGAAGGCTACTAAGAGTAAAGCTGTTTTGACGTCTTGACTCAAAGCATAGAGTAACGCAGGTGCCGCACCAATAAATGGACCAAAATATGGGATGATATCCATCAATCCGCAAATCAAGGCAAGCAATAACGCATTTGGCAAGCCCAATACTTTGAAAACAAGATAACTTCCTACACCGACATACATACAAACCAATAGCTTGCCACTGATATAGGTCGAAGCAGCTAAGTGGAAATCATGACACCAATCTCTGACTAGCTGATGGAATTTCTTAGGCATGTAACGTGTCAAAGTAGCAGGAATCTTATCCCCATCTTTGAACATATAAATCAACAAAAGTGGGATCGTGAAGAGAATGATCGCAGAACGTGAAACGATTTCGAATACATTGACTAAACTTGAAGTTGCTCCTGAGACAAATTGTAAAACAAAGCGCGTCAATTGATTCAATTCTAATGTATCAATAAAAGGAAGCAAATGTTCTTCCAGTAAAGATCCATCCAGATTTTCCGCTAAGACATACAGTATTTGAGGGATTTGCCCGATAAATCGACTGATTTCTAAAATGATGATCGGTAGAACAACTTGTATGATCAAATAAATAGTCAATAAAATCAGCGACATCATCAACGTAACAGCGAGTGTTCTTGATTTTATATATTTGAGGAGTTGATTGTAAATAGGTAGGAAAATATAAAAAAGAAAAACTGAGATCAAAATTGGCAAGAAAATGCTTGCCATGATCGCTTCTAAGGGTCTGAAGATAAAAGTGATCTTAGAAAAAATAAAAATAGTGATTCCTGTCAAACTGAGTAAAACAAGTGTAGCAAATAGTTTGGAGCGTTTTAAAAAAGTCATAGTAGAGATCCTCCGCTGGGTGGCTTTTTATGGTTGAGAATGTGAAAGAAATGTACATCCAATTTTAGATGACATGAGATGATTTCTGGCACAACTCATATTCAAATATAACATAACTATAAGAATTTATTTATTTTTCGAAGAATTTATTAAAAAAAATAAATGTTTTTAACTGAATCAAACGTAGCCAAAACGGTTCATCTCACTGGAAAAACTGGAGATATTCCTAAAAGAAGACTTTTTTCATTTACCTGTGACATTGATTTACAAACGCTTACGTTTCGGATATAATTGGATTATCAACTTATATATACAAGTTAAAAATCAGCTGGAGGGTTGGCTTATGGCATTTACAGAAAAAGTGATTTATCAGATTTATCCCAAGTCATATCGTGACACGAATGGTGATGGGATTGGAGATTTACCAGGAGTTAAAGAAAAATTGCCTTATTTGAATGAATTAGGCGTTGATATGATTTGGTTGAATCCTTTTTATCCAAGTCCGCAAAAAGATAATGGCTATGATATCTCTGATTATCAAGCAATCGATCCATTATTCGGCACAATGACCGATTTTGAAGAGTTAGTCGCTGAAGCGAAAAAATATCAGATCGACATCATGTTGGATATGGTGTTGAATCATGTCTCTATTGAACATGAATGGTTCCAAAAAGCATTGGCCGGGGATAAGTATTATCAAGACTTCTTTATTTTAAGAGATGAACCAACGGATTGGGTGTCAAAATTTGGCGGGAACGCATGGGCACCATTTGGTGAAACAGGTAAATATTACTTGCATCTATATGATAAAACTCAAGCCGATTTGAATTGGCGTAATGAAGCGGTCCAACAGGAATTGTTCAAAGTTGTCCGTTTTTGGATGGAAAAAGGGGTCAAAGGGTTCCGTTTTGATGTGATCAACGTAATTGGAAAAGACGAAGAACTGAAAGACAATGCAGAAAATGAAGGAAAAGCCGAATACACAGATAAGCCGATTACTCATACGTATTTGCAACGCCTAAACAAAGAAACATTCGGACAAGATCCTGAAATCATTACGGTTGGAGAAATGAGTTCAACAACGATCGAAAACTGTATTTTGTATACACTGCCTGAACGAAATGAATTGTCGATGGTATTTAATTTCCATCATTTGAAAGTCGATTATGAGAATGGCAATAAATGGACCACACCAGCATTTGATTTTGAAGAATTAAAACGGTTGTTCCATACTTGGGGAGAAGAAATGAGTGCAGGAAATGGGTGGAATGCTTTATTTTTAAATAACCACGACCAGCCCCGCGCCTTGAATCGCTTTATCGACGTCGAACATTACCGCAAACAAGGGGCAGAAATGTTGGCTACGATGATCCATCTAAATCGAGGAACGCCATATATCTATATGGGAGAAGAAATCGGGATGATCGATCCAGACTTTGCATCTATTTCTGACTATCGGGACGTTGAAAGTTTGAACGCTTACCAGCTTTTACAAGAACAAGGACTCACTCAAGAAGAAGCTTTCCGCCGAATCAAAGCAAAATCACGAGACAACTCACGAACACCCATGCAATGGACAGATGAACCACAAGCCGGATTCACATCTGGGACACCTTGGCTGCCTTTAGCAGCAAAGCATGAAACAATCAATGTAGCGAATGAACAAAAGCAAGAACAGTCGATTTTTGCTTATTACCAACAGCTGATTCAATTAAGAAAAACATATCCAGTGATTGCTATCGGTGATTACCAAGCATATGTACCTGAACATCCACAAGTCTATGGCTATCTTAGACAAACTGAAGATCAAAAATTACTCGTCTTGACCAACTTTTACGCAGACGAAACGACAGTCGAATTACCAGAAGAATTTGTTGCTGCGAAAGCATTGATCAGTAATTATCCAACGACAGTTGAAAAGGAAATGAAGTTACAGCCTTATCAAGCAGTCGCTTTATTATTGCAGTAGAAGTAGGGGTTTTGAACACTATTTATTCAGTTTAAAGGGATAAGAGTTGACTAATGTCACACTCTTATCCCTTTTTTAGTTATTTAAAATAATCTTTCTCTGAAAAGTCAGCTTTTTGATAGACACCTTGGTCACCGTAAAACTTGTTGTACCGTTGTTTGAATTTTCTAAAGAGGAATACAACGAGTAGTTTGACCAGCGTATAGATCGGAATACCAAAAATAACGCCCATGATTCCTAGAAGATCACCCATGACTAGTAAAACAATCAAAATCGTGATGGGATGGATCTGTAAACGATCGCCCATGACACGAGGAACGACAAGATCTCCGTGCAGCAATTGGACAACGAACCAGACGATCACGAATTTTACAGCCATGAAGGTTGAATCTTGAAAGGCAATGAAGAGCCCGGGAAAGAAAGCCACAAATGGTCCGATGTAAGGAATAATACATAACAAACCGGCAGCGATAGCAAGAATACTTGCAAACTCTAAACCGATCAATAAGAACGTTACCCAATAGACAGCCCCTAGAATGAAAGAAGCGATAATCTGTCCTTTTAAGAAGGCCCCTAATTGCTGGTTCGCAATTTTAGTCAATGTTCGAAAATCCGTCCGAAATTTTGGTGGCACGATACCTAAGACCGCTTGATAAAAATTGTGTGGATCTTTTAACAGGAAGAACGCAATAATCGGGCCAGTGAACAATGTGATAAAGGTCGTTGTCACAGCTGAAAAGAGATTGCCTAAACTTTCAGCCCCACTCTTCCAGTAATTACCGATGAATGAAGTAAAGTTATCGGTGAAGTCATCAACCGATGCGAAAAATTGATTGAACGTATCAGAAAATGGTGTCTGTGCTAAAAAGTCTCTCAACGTTTGTTGGAAATCTTGGAATAGATCAGGTAGCTGTTGGACCAGTGAAGTCGCTTGTTGTTGTAAAAACGGGAACAGCCAGACAGCCCCTAAACCGATAAACAATAAGATAACCAGAAAGACTAAAATGACCGACAGATTACGTGATAATTTCTTGCTGAGACGTTTGATCAAAGGATCTAATAAGTAATATAAGACCAAAGCAAAAAGGACCGGTGGCAAAGTTGTGATAAAAATGACAACCAGTGGCCTGAATATAAAAGCAATCTTTTGGAAAAAGTAAATGACCAACGCAATCATCACGAGTAAACCAAGTACATAATACGAAGTTTTACCTCCTAAAAAACGAATCAGTCGGGAAGATTCTTTTGATTTTTTTTCCACGATAGTTCTCCTTTCTCTTGAAATAAGTAGTTAGTTTTGAGGTTGAGCCATTCGCACGAGGCAACTATTGAAATTGAATGAGCGCTTTGCACTCGTCAGCCAAAACGTATAAACATGAAAAGCTATTTTCTGATTTTCCATCTTACTGTTCAGGTCAAATCGCTTTTCTCACAACCTTGATAAACGGTGTTCAAGAAGCAACACTTCAATAATAAGCCAAGAAAATCCAAAATGAAAAAGCCATTTTTGATTTTCCTGTCTTATTACTCAGTGCTGACCGCTTCTTTCACAACCTTGTTCTACTCCAAGTTATTATAATCTGAAACGGGTATAAAAAGAAAATAATACAGTTGAAAAATCAAGCGAATTCCTTTAATAAAATAAATTTAACAATAATGCTTGACGAGTCGTTTGATTCTATGCTAAATTAATTCCTGTTGCTAAAACGTAACTATTACGATTTGTATTTGCTAATCGTAATCAAACATAGAAAGAAGATGAGAAGGAGCGAATAAGATGAAGCGTTGGATCAAGGTGGTAGGAGGCTTGCTGTTTGCAGGGATACTTGCAAGCTGTGGCACAGGAGAAACTGCAACACAAACAAATGCACAAAATGATGAAAGCTTAAATGTAATGACAACATTTTATCCAATGTATGAATTCACTAAGCAAGTCGTCGGAGATGAAGGAAATGTTGAATTATTGATTCCGGCTGGAACAGATTCACATGACTACGAACCTTCTGCAAGAGATATGGCAAAAATCCAAGAGGCAGATGTATTTGTCTATAATGATGAAAATATGGAAACGTGGGTTCCAGCGATTGAACATACATTAGAAGAAGGAGATGTCCTTCCAATCAAAGCAACCGAAGGGATGTTGTTATTACCTGGTGATGACCATGGACATCACCACGACCATGACGACCACGATGATCACGATCACGCTGATGATGATCATGACCACGACCATGATCATGACCACGACGATGATGCTGACGATCATGACCATGATCACGACCACGGAGACCACTGTCATTCACACGAGTTAGATCCACATGTCTGGTTAGCGCCAAATCTAGCGATGAAGCAAGTAGAAACGATTCGTGATCAATTGATCGAAGCTTACCCAGAAAAAGAAGAAGCATTCACTGAAAATGCTGCCTCTTATTTAGAAGAATTAGAAGCACTACACAACACGTTTAAAGAAACATTGGGTCAAGCAAAGCAGAAATCATTTGTTACCCAACATGCTGCATTTAATTATTTAGCTCTAGAATATGGTCTTAATCAAGTACCGATTGCCGGTCTTTCTTCAAGCGAAGAACCATCTGCTGCAAGAATTGCCGAATTAAAAGAATTTGTAGAAGAACATGGTATTGAATATATCTATTTTGAAGAAAATGCCAAAGACAGTATCGCTCGTACGTTAGCTACTGAAGCTGGCGTATCATTAGCAGTGTTGAATCCTTTAGAAGGATTGACAAAAGAACAAATGGACAATGGCGAAACATATATCTCAATTATGGAAGCAAACTTAAAAGCGCTCCAAAAAACAACAGATACTGAAAACCCATTAGAAGATACATTGAAGCCAGAGAAAGAAAAAACAGTTTATAACGGTTACTTTGAAGATGAAGAGGTCAAAGATCGTCCATTATCAGACTGGAACGGTGTTTGGCAAACAGTCGATACGTATATGGCAGACGGAACGTTTGATCAAGTGTTTGAATATAAAGCAAAAACTAACACAGACATGACAGCTGAGGAATACCGTGAGTACTATGAAGTAGGGTACAAAACGGATGTCGAAAAAATCGAAATCAAAGATGATACAATGATCTTTACCTTTAAAAACGGCGAGGTCAAAGAATCTAAGTATCGCTATGCGGGTAAAGAAATCTTGAACTATTCAGCAGGTAATCGTGGGGTTCGCTTCTTATTCGAAGCTGAAGATCCTGATTCTGGTGCGTTCAAGTATGTACAATTCAGTGACCATTCAATTGCGCCGACTAAATCAGATCATTTCCATATCTACTTAGGAAATGATAGCCAAGAAGCGTTATTAGAAGAAATGGAAAATTGGCCAACTTTCTATCCTGAAGAAATGACTGGCAAAGAAATCGCGCAAGAAATGATCGCACATTAAAAGAGACTAAAAAACGAAGGATGAATGGAAAAGAGGGCTTTACGACTTTTCATTCGTTCTTCGTTTCTTTATTGAAAGATTCAGTTGCTTTCCTTTTCTGGCATTCAAGAAATCAACTTCTTTAATCCGCGAATCGAAACAGGGATGACATCCCCATTGGATAGAGTCACTTCTCGTGTTTTCTTATTAATTGTTCGGACATTTTGAGTATTGATGACATAAGATTTGTGACAGCGAATAAAGTGTTGATTTTTCTTTTCGATATCTTTTATCTTCTCATAAAACTGCATTTGTGCATGTGTCAGGTGAACCTCAAGTTTATGAGGCGTGCCTTGTGCAGTAGAAAAGTATTGGATATCTCTGATTGGTAAAAACTTGATTTCGTCATTGAATTCAATTCTGAAAATATCCTTTTGCAGCGGCGCAGTTTGGAAATCTTCAAATATTTTGCTTAAGATCCGTTCAACATTTTCTTTTAAATCAAAAATATCTTCTTTGATAATATAATCAGTCGGCTCAATGTTGCTTTTCAAAATCGTCATGGAAAGATCTGTATGTGAAGTGACATAAATGATTTTTCCAAGCGAATCCAAGTCACGTACTCGTTTGCCAATGGCAATGCCGTCTAACTCACTGTCTTTTAGTTCGATATCTAAAAAGTAGATACCAAAAGAAGACGTACGTACCCTTGCTGCATTGAGGAGTTCAACAGGATCAGAGGTAGCAATATGGACATAACTATCCAAATTTTCGATCATGATCCGATTCTTGATTACTGTAGAGATGACTTCCAGTTGTTTCGGATCGTCTTCACAAATGTAAATGGGAATCATAAAATTACTCCTTTAATTGTATATGGATTGTTTGCGAAAATCGCTGATTCTCAATCGTTGTTTCAAGAAAAAGATAAGGATTCGTTTTTGTTAGTTCATCAAGGATAAACAAACCTAATCCTTCATTCTTTGGATTTGTTTTTGTCGAGAAGCCTTTTTGTTTTAATTTACTCAATGGAAAAGTATTAGTCGTCGTATTGATGACGCGTATCATCAACGACTGCTTTTTCTTGATGATAAGGACTTCGATTTTTTTCTTTTTGGTTACCGTCGCACCTTCGATTGCATTATCAAGGATGATCCCAAGCATTCTTACCAAATTGATCGTATATTTCTTCCCGAGAACGATCTCTTCTGGGACAGTCAATTGGACAGAGATACCTTTTTCTTGGGCCATCATTAGTTTTAGAGAGAAGAGACTTCTAATTTCAGGTACTTTCATTTTATCTAGTAAGCTAAGATTTGCTGGGAAGAGATTCATCATTTCACGTGTAGGTAAAATCGTTTGATTGTAATATTTTTGTAAGCCTTCTAGATCGCCTTCAGAAATGTAACTATTTAGAGAAAACAACAGATTTTGGTAATCGTGTTTAAACTCTCTAAGCTCTTGATAATTCTTTTCTAGATCTCGAATGTAATCTTGCTGTAACTGGATACGTTGTTCTAATAATTGATCCGCCATTTTTTTATTAGATATTTTCCAATAGTAAGTAAAGATGATAAGACCTATGCATAGATACAACATAAAAAAACTAGTATTTAGTGCTAAAACTTTTGGTGTTTCGCCAGAAAAACGGGTATAGAAAATAATGATGTAGTAAGTGAGTAGAATCAGCGCACCAATCGTACCGATCATGCGACGATCGATCATGTATGACCAATTATCTAGAATTTTTTTAAATCCATAAGAAAGTAGTAAAGCTAATATCGCGGATACAGCGATATGGAAATACTGTAGCGCATCGCCAGGTTCGATGACAGCTGACTGCAATACTAAAAAATCTGCGACACTCGTCAAATGATCCCCTAAAATGGAAGTCAATAACCCCCAAGGTACGGCATAGATCATATGATGGCGCGAAGATGAAAAGAAAAAGAAAAGCAGAATCAGCATGGCGATTGCAACAAGTGCAGAAAAAATACCTAAAATCGGGTAAAGCATTCCCAGCAGGGTCGCTGCTAAGAGACTAAACGTAGAAAATAGGTATTTATTTTTAATTTGGGGATTGATGAGTAAGATAGAACTTGTGTAAATCAGGTATTGCAAGGCTATGGACCATAGAAACATAAAGCACAGCTCCCGTTGCGTTTTCCCAAATTATAGCATACTTATGATTTTATTTTTTTAATTTTTCAGGTATTTTAAATTCTGAGCTCATACCGAAGCAGCAGCCAGATACAAAGAAATCAGAAAGGTTAGTTAATTGTTTAACGATTGTTTTTTTCATAAAAAATTCCTCCAATATTCATCATGTAATTTGTAACTGGAAGCAACGTAGCTATTTCTAAAATAATCCCAAGTAATAAATAGGTAGAAAAATAAGAAGCAGAGAAAAATAATGTGAATGCCGCAAATAAAAGATACATGAAAATCGCTTTTTTTAGTAGGGGTGGGCGTTTCTCTGGTGCAATCGGGTTCAGCGCTGTGCCTCTTGATCCATAGCGAAGCAAAAGGAAAAAACAAACGATTAACAAAAGGACCATCATAGGAAAAGAGATCGTCAATTGATAATGTTTCATTAGTAAGGGAACCCCCCACAAGTAAAGCAATGTCCAAAGTAAGCAAACAAATTCAGAATCGGAATGAAGACCATAAGCGTATCTGCGAATACAGATATAGGAGAGAAAAGTCACTCCTGTTTCCGCCCATGTGCCTGTCAATAAAGAAAATACGAAAACGACAGCAAGTTTTCCAAGGTTGTTCAGCAAAACTTCTAGAGCGAACTTCACTTGGATGTATGTCATATCTTCTTCATCCTGTTTACCGTTGAATAATATTGCCAATATTCTATTTACCACTTTATTTTTCATCTCTATACGTACCTCCGAGTAATATATTAATCGAAAATGCGTAAAAAAAGTGTTTTAACTCATAAAAGAGCGTTTTAAGATCAAAACCGTTAAAAAAGTGAAATTTGTAACATGTTTGTTATATAGGAACGTGCTTTTTGTTTTGTTTCAGTGCAAAAAAACAAATAAAAGCAAGATTTATCTTTAAATCATGAAAAATCAGCTAAAAATCGAGTGAACGATCTCTGATTTTTAACAAAAAGTGAGCTAAAACCAAAAAATAGTGAGATTATTTAACAGTTTTGATGTTAAAAGTACTTTTTATGATATTTTTGTGTTATGTTTGGAATTTTATGTTAAAAAGTAATAGAGGTTGTGAAAGAGAATATGAGTGACACGTTCTTATATTTTTGTTTTGCTAACTTCTAGTATAGAAGACAACAGCTACTCTTCCCCTTTCGTTGTTGTCTTCTGATATAACGTGAGTAGAGGTTCCTATGTGAAAATACAAGCCTTGATGAAGGTGAGTTTTTATATAAATATTTAGTGGTTTGAGAAACTTATCAGAAGAAGCTGTGCGAGATGCACAACATAACGGAGGAAATAGTATGGAAAATGAAAATCTATTTGAAATCGGTAAAACTTATGCCTTTGTATCAGATTTATTCTGTTCACCAATTGAAGCGGAAATTGAAAAAATCTATGAGAACAGTTTGATGGTTCGCGTTCTCAATTGTGCAGATGAAGACAACGAAACCGCACAAAATCTTCATTGGCAATTAGTTGTTCGTAAATCAAATGCTGTAAAAGAATATAGCTACTAAAAGCAGATATTCATAAATAAGAATCAAAACTTTTACAAATAGCCAATCAAATTGGAAATGACAATCCATCATTCCCAATTTGATTGGCTATTTTTTACACTTTTTATGAAGGAAATCCAGTTTATCTTGGAAATTCATCAATAGATATTTTACTAGTAGCGAGTCTTCTCTCCATGTTCAAGATATCTCCTCAAAAGAAGGAAGCCCCATTTTATTTTTTGTAAAGGTCTGTTAGTATAAAGAAAATAAATGGAGTAGAAAATAAACAAGAGAAAGATGGGGAAGATGATCAATCAAGAAAGTGAGAAAGAAATTCTTCGATTGCAAAGAGAAATCAGCCATTGGGAAACAAAGTATAAAAAGCTCCAACAAATTTTTCGAATGCAAGAAGAGATAATTGCCAGTTATGAAGCTGCATATGGGGAAGCACCGGGGTTGGTAGAAGAACATCAAACGGAAGAACAGCCAAATGAATCATTTTTTGAAAAGATTGAAAAGCGCTCTTATAATCGCTTCAACAATGAGCAAAAAGCAGCGATCACTTATGATATGAGTAAACACTTACGTATCATTGCAGGCGCTGGGAGCGGGAAGACGCAAACGATTTGTGCGAAAGCCGTTTACTTGATGAATGAAGAGCAAGTAGAAGAACAAAGAATTTTAATGATTACGTTTACTAGAAATGCTGCCAATGAACTGAAAAAACGAGTGGATAATTTCAGTCAAAGAAAAACAAGTGTGACGATTGGGACGTTTCATAGTATTTTTTACCGTCTGTACAGTGAGATCAAGCGCCAATTTCCACATCTGTCTAGTGAAGGGATTCAAGGTGAATTTTCTAAAGATACGCCTTACAAAGTAAATATATTACTGCAGAAGCTGATAAAAAAATATCAACTATATTCTTTCGATCAATATGGTGAAAAAACGATTGCTAACCGTTTGGACTATTGGCAAAATATGAACCTGTCTCAGCAAGAGATCATCCAATTGATCAAAAAAAGGTTTGATTCGATCGAGAAAGAGCCACGGCAACCTATCTCTGAACGTATGAATCAATTAATGACTGAACTATTTGAAGAAAAACGAAGACAGCAACTTTTTGAGTTTAACGATGTACTACAGAATTTGAAAGCTGCTCTTTCGAATGAAGAAGTCAGAAAATATGTAGGACAAAAATACGATTATTTATTTATCGATGAATTTCAAGACACGAATCCTTTACAATGGGCAATCGTGCAATTGATTACGAAAGATTCCTCAATCAAGTTGATTATTGTTGGAGATGATGATCAAAGTATCTATGGCTTTAGAGGTTCTGAACCGGACTACATCAAACAATTTGAAAAAGAGTATCCAACAAAAACACTTTTTCTATTAACCAATTATCGCTCGCGTGCATCGATCGTCCAAGGGGCTAATCGATTGATTACATTCAATAAAGAAGACCGTATACCAAAAGCAATGGTGCCGGCACAAAAAGAAGCAGGTATCTTGCAGGCTCTATCATTTAAAACGGTACAAGAGGAAAGTGATTGGCTGATCCAGCAAGTGAAAACTTTCATAGCAGACAAAGGAAAATACAAAGAATCCATCGTGTTGTATCGTTCGCTCTCACAAACACAAGCCTTAGTACAGCATTTGATACAAACAGATATCCCTTTTGTCTTAGAAGCAGATTCGCAATATGCAGGAATATATGGAATCAAGCTTTTCCAACAATTCTATCAAAAATTCATCGTTTGGTATGATGCGGCAGCACCATTGAAACCACAAGCTTATCAACAATTATTAAGACAGTTGATGATCAATTGTTATCTGAAAACAAATGAATGCGACCAATTTTTCTCTACTAAAAACCATGATCAAGATATTGTTGACTATATATTAAAACGTCGTCCTAACTTAGAATCCAGAGAGAAAGAACTAAAAGCTTTTGTAAATACCCTAGAAACATTCAGTCAACCAACAAAACGTTCATGCGTTCCACTGATAGAGGCATATTGCCGATTACCAAGACCGTATAAGGAAATCGAGCAAGGCGATAAAGAATGGCTGCTGGAGACGATCAAGAAACATCCAACGATCCAACAATTGAAAAAACTATATCTTGAGATCCAAGGGATTGCAGCAGAACTAAAAACAAGACTGATTGCGTATCGCAAAGGAAATCTAGATGCGCTGTGTATCCAGAGTATCCACAAAAGTAAAGGATTAAGTTACCGTAACGTCTTTTTGATCGGTTGCAATGAAGGAATGATTCCTTACAATGGGGCGGTGGCGAAAGATACAAGGCAAAAGAGTGAGTTGAAAACAGAACCGTTAACAACGATTGAAGAAGAGAGACGGCTTTTTTATGTCGCGATGACGAGAGCAAGGAATCGCCTTTATTTATGTGTACCTGAATTTAAAGGGAAAAGAAAATTAAAGCCTTCTCGTTTTATTAAAGAAACGGGTTGTAAAGTTAAAAAAATCCAATAAATCATAAAAAGCAAAGCGAGTAAAAATACACTCACTTTGCTTTTTTATTCAAAAAAATAAATAACTATATTTATTTAAGTTGGTTATAAATAACCGTTGTTTCATCAAAGAATATAACGTTTTATAAATGTTTTAAATAACTATTTTTTATAATAAAACGATTTTTATTTATTTTGAAGATAGCGTATGACTGGCATTATTTTGATATTACGTTTAGAATGGGATTACAATTAAAAAGGAGTGAGAAAATGATAAAACTATACACTTCGCCTAGCTGTACATCTTGCAGAAAGGCCAAAGCATGGTTACAAACGAATCACCTTGATTTTGAAGAAAAGAATATCTTTGCAGAACCTCTATCAGAAAATGAGATCCGACAAATATTGGCCGCGACTGAAGGTGGAGTCGAAGATATTATTTCCACTCGGTCAAAAGTTTATGAGAAATTAGGCATCGATTTTAATGATTTATCGTTGAAAGAAATGATCCGTTTGTTCAAAGAATATCCTTCTTTACTTAGACGTCCGATTTTACTTGATGAAAAACGAGTATTGATTGGCTTTAATGAAGATGAAATTCGTGCATTCATCCCTAGAGAAATTCGTGGTGTGGCAAGAAACTTGATCTATATGAAACATAGCGTCTTGTATTCGTAAGAATAGGAGGAGGCGTTGTGAAAATCAAAATTTATAGTTCAACGAATTGTATGATAACCGTCAAAGCGATCCAATGGTTAGAAAAGCAAAGTTTGTCTTACCAATTCGTTGATATAGAAAGCAGAGCATTAAGTAATAAAGAAGTCAAAGAGCTATGTAGTTTTGAAAATGCAGATATTGAACAATTATTTACTACATGGTCGTTTGAATTCAAAAAAATAAAAGCTGGACTTCCTAAGAATAAAGAAGAACAACTTCTATTATTGTGCAAAACGCAACGTCATCTGTTAAGACGGCCTCTGATCATCATCGATGATACGTTGTTTGTTGGATACGATCAACGATTGATGGAACAATTGATTTTACATGAATAAACTTTATCCAATTGAGTTACATACTGAAAAAGACAATTGGAATAACCGGCTTTTCCTTAGTAACAAGCCAAAGAATCAAAATATCACCCAACTGTTCTCTGATTTTTTGGCTTATTACCAAAGGCATGCTACACATTTTCTCAAAGAAAAAACACTTATTTTTTTCGGGTTCCTACTATATAGAGGGGCAGAATAAGAAATGCTTCAGGTACGACCAGAGAAAATAGTTATTGACAATCAAATAGAATCAATGGTATATTTTTTTTTGTTGTTTTTTAGTTTTTGCATGATCAATAAAACTTGAAGTAATGCTTGACGAACAGAAAAACACATGTTAATATAACTGATGTCGTTTAAGACAGTGGGCAACGAATGTTGACTCTATAAAAGATAAAACAAAAAAAGTTGTTGACAAATAACAAACGACAAGTTATTATAAGTGAGTTGCTAAAACGACCTCGTGAAAAACGAGTTCAAAAAACTTTTAAAAAACAGTTGACAATCAATTGATGGTTTGCTAAGATATAAAAGTTGCTACGGCAATCACAAACGATAAACGAAGCAGTTGTGTTTCATTTATCACGTA